>NZ_JBEPAA010000007.1:0-56767 GCF_040298365.1 Kitasatospora sp. NPDC001603 | reverse complement strand
GCCGGGTCCTGTTTCACGTGAAACAGGACCCGGCCCCGGCCGTTTCCGCTGTGCCGCTGTGCCGCTGTGCCGCTGTGCCGCTGTGCCGCCGGGCTACCGGCGAGCGCGGGTCAGAGGCCCAGGTCGGCCAGGTCGTACGCGGTCACGTACGGCAGGCCGGTGGCCTCGACCGCGGCGGCACCGCCCCGCTCCACGATCACCGCGACGCCGACCACCTCGGCACCCGCCTCGCGCAGTGCCTCGACGGCGGTCAGCACCGACCCGCCGGTGGTGGAGGTGTCCTCGACGGCCAGCACCCGGCGGCCCTTGACCTCGGGGCCCTCGATCCGGCGCTGCAGACCGTGCGCCTTGCCCGCCTTGCGGACCACGAACGCGTCCAGCTCGCGGCCGCGCGCGGCGGCGGCGTGCAGCATCGCGGCGGCCACCGGGTCGGCGCCGAGCGTCAGGCCGCCGACGGCGTCGTACTCCAGGTGCTCGGTCGCGTCCAGCATCACCCGGCCCACCAGCGGGGCGGCCTGGGCGTCCAGCGTGATCCGGCGCAGGTCGACGTAGTAGTCGGCCTCCTTGCCGGAGGAAAGGGTGACCTTGCCGTGCACGACGGCCTTGTCCTTGATCTGTGCCAGCAGGGCGTCGCGGTCGTTGCTCATGAGCGTTCAGTCTAGGGGGTGTCCGGCCTTCTAACGTCGGCGCAGGGCCCTGGCCAGGACCACGGCGCCGCCGATCAGGGCCACGCCGCCGCCGATCATCCACGGCACCGCGCTGCGGCCGCCCGGTCCCGGCACCACGATGCCGCCGGCCTCGCCGCCCCAGCGGGACGCCGCCCGGGCCCGCGCGCTGCGGGCCGGCAGGGCGGGGGCGTACGGGCCGCGCGGCGGGGCGTGGTCGACCTCCTCGGCGGAGCGGCCGACGATGCTGCGGCGGACCGGGCCGCCGAGCACCGGCTCCTGCTCGTAGCCGAAGGGCAGGTCGGCGGGGAGCTCGGTGCCGGCGCCGTCCCCGGCCTCGGCGGCGGGGCCGTCGACGTCGGCGGCCTCCTCACGGTCCTCCTCCTCGCGGTCGCCGCCGATCGGGAGGCCGAAGCGCTCGGCGTCGGCGTCGGAGAAGGCGATGAGGTCGGAGAGGTCGTCGTCGAGGTCGTCGCCGGGGTTGTCCTGGTGGTCGTCCAGGAAGAGCACGGTGGCGGTGGGCTCCTCGTCGTCCTCCGCCTCGTCCTCGTCCTCGACGTCGGTGTCCGCCTCGCCCTCGGCCTCGGGGGCCTCTGCCTCGACGTCGGCGTCCTCTGCTTCCGCCTCGACGCTCGTCTCGACGTCGGCGTCCGCCGCCTCCACGGCGGCTTCCACCTCGGCTTCCCCCTCCACCTCGACGTCCGCTTCCACGTCGGCGGGTCGCGCCTCGACCTCGGCGTCCGCCGCCTCCGCCGCCGCCTCCGCGTCGGGGGAGGCGAGGGCGGCGGCGAAGCGGTCGAGCAGGCGGCGGCCGGCGCCGGCGAGGGTCTCGCCGTCGAACTCGGTGAGCCGGCCGGTGGCGCTCAGGTCGCCGACGAAGCGGACCAGCGTGGTCCCGGCCGCGGTGCCGTCGGCGGTGGCGACCCGGAGGGTGGCGGTGGCCTCGCCGCTGCCGCGCACCTCCTCGCCCTCGGCGAACACGGTGAGGACGCCCTCGCGGCCCTCGATCAGTGACAGCACGCCCTTGTAGGTGATGGTGGAGGTGCCGATCCGCAGCTTCAGCCGCCCGCCGATCTCTTCGGCGGACCCGCTGCCGACGGCGGCCGGCTCGGTGCTCAGTCCGGGGACGCAACGGGCCAGCAGAGCCGGATCCTGCAGGGCCTGCCGGACCAGCTCGGCCGGCATCGGGACGACAACCTCATGCTCCATGTCACGGAGCCTACCGACCGAACCCGCGGTGGTCCCCGCAGTGGCCCCTACCTGCCGTCGGGAGGTCCCCGACCGGCCGCACCCGGCCCTCCGCCGACCGCTCGCGGCCGCCCTCCGCCCGGTTCCGTCCGCTCCGCCCCGCCCGGTTCCGCCCGCTTCACCCCGGGCGGTCCGTCAGCGCGGCCCCAGCAGGGTCAGCGCGGCCGGCGGGCGGGCCGGGCGGAGGGCGGTCAGGTGGGCGGCGGCGGCCCGCAGGGCGTCCGCGGTGAACGCGCGCGGCGGCGGGGCGTCCGGGGCGAGGGTGAGCGGGGGCTGGGCGGCGGCGGCCAGCAGGAAGGCCTGGCTGTCCGGCGAGCCGGGCCGGCAGCTCGCGGCGGGGCCGCCCCGGACGGCGTACGGGACGGTCCGCAGCCCGGCGGCCCGCAGGCCGGACTCGACCTGCCAGAGGCCGTTCGGCTCGTCGTCCGCCCGGACGGCGAGCCGCCCGCCGGGCGCGAGCAGCCGGGTGGCGAGGCCGTAGAACTCCTGCGAGTGGAACTTCACCGTCCCGCTGTCGGCGGGTCCGGGCAGATCGGCGAGCACCACGTCGAAGGACGCCTCGCCCGGGTGCACGCCGCGCAGCCACTCCACCGGGTCCGCGGTGGCGGTCCGCACCCGGGGGTCGTCCAGGGAGTGGCCGGAGAGCGCGGCCAGGCCCGGGTCGGTCCGGGCCAGCCGGGCGAGGGCCGGGTCGGCGTCGACCACCAGCACCGAGCGGACGCCGCCGTGCCGCAGCACCTCCCGCGCGGCGAGGCCGTCACCGCCGCCGAGCAGCAGCACCCGGGCGTCCGGCCCGGCCGCCATCGCGGGGTGGACCAGGGCCTCGCTGCCCCGGTACTCGTCCGGACCGCAGACCGCGAGCCGCCCGTCCAGGTACAGCCGCAGCGGGCCCTCGGCGGGGCCGGTGAGCACGATCTCCTGGTACCGGGTGTGGGCGGCGTACCGGACCTGCCCGCCGTACAGGGCCTGCCGGGCGGCGCGTTCGATCGCGCCGGACCAGACGGCGGCCGCGGCGAGCAGGGCGAGGACGAGGGCGCAGCCGCCCCACAGCAGCAGCCGGGTGCGGGGCGGGGGTTCCTCGCGGAACAGCCAGAGCACCACCGCGGCCCCGGCGACGGCGTTGACGGCGCCGGTGACCAGGGCGCCGGTGCCGGGGCCGAAGAGCGGCAGGATCAGGAACGGGAAGGCGAGGCCGCCGATCAGCGCGCCCACGTAGTCGGCGGCGAAGAGGTCGGCCGCGGCCCGCCCGGCGTCCTCCCGGCGGATCCGCTGGACGAGCGTCATCAGCAGCGGGATCTCGGCGCCGATCAGGACCCCGATCAGACAGGTCAGGGCGATCATCGCGGCCTGGTACCGGCCGATCCAGGCCCAGCAGGAGTACAGGGCGAGGACGGAGAGCCCGCCGGTGAGCGCGAGCGCGCACTCGACCAGCGCGAAGGCGGTGGCCGGGCGGCGGGTGAACCGTTTGGCGAGCAGCGAGCCCAGCCCCATCGCGAACACCATGACGGAGAGCACGACGGAGGTTTGGGTGACCGAGTCCCCGAGCAGGTAGCTGCCGAGCGCGACGAGTTCGAGCTCGTAGACGAGTCCGCAGGCGGCGCAGACGAACGCCGCCAGCAGGACGGTGAGCCGGGAGAGCGCGGGGTGGGCGCGCAGCCGGGCCCTGCGGCGGGCGGGCAGAGGGGTCAGGCTCCGCCCGGGCCGGGGTGGGCTGCCGTTGTCGAGGTCGAGTCCCGGCTGTGCGGGTGGACCGGCCGGATGGTTGATCACGAACAAACGCTAGGCGACGTTCGGTACGGATGGCTGCGTCCATTCGACGGACAGTGCGATACGGCAGGTTGACGAATCGTTCCTGCGTACGAATGAAGGCCGATGTGCGGACCTATGACCCCATCGGGATCGGCGGCCGTGCTCACCGGGTCGCCACCAGGGAGGACCGCGTACAGACCAGCTGGCCCTCCTGCGGATAGGCGTGCCAGGTGCGCCAGAGCAGCCGGTCCGCGGCGCCCTGGGTGACCAGCGCGGTGAAGGCGCTCGGGTCGCCCGGGAAGACACCGGCCAGGCCGCGGGGGTGGCCCTCGACCAGGGCCAGCAACTCCTGGGCGCGAGCGGCGAAGTCGTGCGGCGGTAGCGCCTCGATCCGGGCCGCGAACTCGTACTCCCAGCCGTCCACCTGTTTGGCCACCCGGGCCGGCAGTGGGGTCCGGCGGCCGGGCAGGCAGGCGACGGTCTCCAGGCATCTGCCGGGCCCGGCGGCGATCACCACCTGGTGCGAGGCGCCCAGCAGCCGCAGCTGGAGGGTGCCGGGCGGCCCGGGGCGCCCGGCGTTGGCGAGTCTCAGGTCGCGGACTGCGAGAGCGGGCAGCGGGTCGCCGCCCAGGCACCAGGCCAGGTCACCGGCGCGGGTGTCCGTGTAGGAGGTCTGCAGTGTGGTGAGCATGCTCGGCTCCGCGTTTCAGCTCCGTGCGCGCCCGCCGTGCAGCAGCGAGTAGGCCTGGGCAAAGGCGAGGCTGTTCGTGGCTGTGCGGTCCAGGGCGCGGCCGACCGTGGAAGGAAGGATTCCGGCTGGAGATTCAGCAGCAGAGAAGCATGAATACGCCGGGTCCGTCGGTGATTTACCCAACTTTGTCAAGCATTCACCGTTTCGAGCACCCCGGCTTCCCCGCTCTGATCGAGCCGGTGTGCGACTTTGCACAGCGCGCGCCCCTTGCCCCGGTTCGCGCGCCGTGCGCGCTGCGCGCACGCCACTCACGACGCGCGCACGCCCCGGTCCCCACTGCGCCCGGCGCACGGGGCACACGAAGGACCGGGGCGGGCCCGGCGAACCTCGACCGGGGACAATCGTCGCCCCCGGCTGATCAATTGACTATTCGTCAGGACGTGCGACGCGTACCGTCCGATGGTCAGAGCCGACCGAGTCGGCTGACCGCCTCCTCCAGGACCTCGTCCTGCTTGCAGAAGGTGAAGCGGACCAGCGAGCGGCCGGCCTCGGTGTCGTCGTAGAAGACGACATTGGGGATCGCGACGACGCCGCAGCGCTCGGGCAGGGCACGGCAGAACTCGATGCCGTCCTTCTCGCCCAGCGGGGTGATGTCGGTGGTGATGAAGTAGGTGCCCTCCGGTCGGAAAACCCGGAACCCGGCCGCGCTCAGCCCGTCGGCGAGCAGGTCCCGCTTGCGTAGCAGATCGGCGCGGAACCCGTCGAAGTAGTCGTCGGGCAGCCGCAGGGCGTCGGCGACGGCGTACTGGAAGGGACCGGCACTGACGTAGGTCAGGTACTGCTTCGCGGTGCGGACGGCGGCGACCAGGGGTGCCGAGCCGGTGACCCAGCCGACCTTCCAGCCGGTGAAGGAGAAGGTCTTGCCGGCCGAGGAGATCGAGACGGTGCGCTCGCGCATGCCCGGGAGCGCGGCGATCGGGTGGTGGGCGCCGCTGAACACCAGGTGCTCGTAGACCTCGTCGGTGACCACCAGCAGGTCGTGCTCGACGGCGATCGCGGCGATCGCGGCCAGTTCGTCGGCGGAGAGTACCAGGCCGGTGGGGTTGTGCGGGGAGTTGAGCAGCAGCAGCCGGGTGCGCGGGGTGACCAGCGCGCGCAGTCGCTCCAGGTCGGGGCGGAAGTCCGGGGCCCGCAGGGTGAGCGGGACGCGGACGGCGCCGGCCATGGCGATGCAGGCGGCGTAGGAGTCGTAGAAGGGTTCGAGGGCGATCACCTCGTCGCCCGGCTCCAGCAGCGCCAGCAGGGCGGCGGCGATCGCCTCGGTGGCCCCGGCGGTGACGAGCACCTCGGTGTCCGGGTCGTAGGCGAGGCCGCGGAAGCGCTGCTGGTGCTCGGCGATCGCGCTCCGCAGCTCGGGGATGCCGGGGCCGGGCGGGTACTGGTTGCCCCGGCCCGCGAGGACGGCGTCGGCGGCGGCCCGGGCGATCTCGGCCGGTCCGTCGGTGTCCGGGAACCCCTGGCCGAGGTTGATGGAGCCGGTGGCGGTGGCGAGGGCGGACATCTCGGCGAAGATCGTCGTGCCCATCCCGGCCAGCCGTCGGTTCAGCAGCGGCCTCGTACCCATTGCGGCTCCTCACGCCTCGTCGTCGGCCCCATCCTGGGGCAGCGGGTGGCCGGGGACAAGAACGGCCCGCCGCCGGGGGTGCCGGGGCGGGCCGTGCCGTGGAGCGGAGCGGTGGCGGGAGGATCAGGATCAGGCCTCGTTGGTGCCCTCGGGGGCCTCGCCCTCGCCCTCCTCGCCCTCGATCTCCTTCTGCAGGCCGAGGCGCTCGACGATCCACTGCTCGAAGCCGACGGCGGCCTGGGTCCAGTTGGCGGTGGTGGTGACGAAGTAGTCCAGGTTCACGCCGGTGCCGACGATCATCTGGGCCTCGCCGATCAGGCGGACCACGCCGTCCTCGTGCGTGTGGGTGTAGACCTTGGGCCAGAGGGTCTCGCGGTTCCACTCGTCGATGAGGTCGAGGATCTCGGCCTTGTCCTCCAGCGGGTAGGCGCGGTCGTAGAACGCGCGGACCGCGAAGAGCTCCTTCTGCTCGCCGCGGAACATGTAGTAGACGCGGAAGCCCTCCCAGGGGGCGGTGAGGTCGCCCTCCTCGTCCACGACGTGCTTGAGCTGCATCTGGTCCAGCAGCTGGGTCACCAGGGCCTGGTCCGGGACGACGATCGGCGGCGGGCCGGCCGGCCGACCTCCCTGGCCGCCGGGCTGGCCGCCCTGCGGCACGCCGAACGACGGGATGGACGACGGGTCGATGCTCATGGGGGTCCTCTTCCTCAGTGCACGTGGTGGCCGGCAATGAGAGGCCGCCCTTCCATCTCCCATCCTGCCTCATCCTGGGCCTGCCTCACAGGGGCGCCCGGGCGGCGGGCGGGCACCTGTGGATCTTGCCGGGGCCCCCGATCGGGGCCGTGGCCACCGAGGGTGAGCGCGGCGCCGGGCCGCCCCCTCGGGGAGCGGGGGCGGCCCGGTCCGGGGGCTGCGCGGCGCTACTTCTCCAGCGGGCCGCGGGCCCGGACGGTGAGGTGGTCGCCCTCCTCGGCCCGTTCGACCAGGACGGTGTCGCCGTCGTGCACCTGGCCCGAGAGGATGGCCCGGGCGAGCTGGTCGCCGATCGCGGACTGCACCAGGCGGCGCAGCGGCCGGGCACCGTACGCGGGGTCGTAGCCGGTGAGCGCCAGCCAGTCCCGGGCGGCCTCGTCGACGTGGAGGGTGAGCCGGCGCTCGCCCAGCCGGGTGGCCAGCCGGGCGACCTGGAGGTCGACGATCCGGCTCAGCTCGGCGGTGCCCAGCGGCTCGAAGACCACGATGTCGTCGAGGCGGTTGAGGAACTCGGGCTTGAACGCGGCCCGCACCGAGTCCAGCACCAGCCGCTTCTTCATCTCCTCCGGGGTGGCCGGGTCCACGAGGAACTGGCTGCCCAGGTTGGAGGTGAGGATCAGGATCGCGTTGCGGAAGTCGACCGTGCGGCCCTGGCCGTCGGTGAGCCGGCCGTCGTCCAGCACCTGGAGCAGGACGTCGAAGACCTCGGGGTGGGCCTTCTCCACCTCGTCCAGCAGCACCACGCTGTAGGGGCGGCGGCGGACCGCCTCGGTGAGCTGGCCGCCCTCCTCGTAGCCGACGTACCCGGGCGGGGCGCCGACCAGGCGGGAGACGGAGTGCTTCTCGCCGTACTCGCTCATGTCGATCCGGACCATCGCCCGCTCGTCGTCGAAGAGGAAGTCGGCCAGGGCCTTGGCGAGTTCGGTCTTGCCGACGCCGGTGGGGCCGAGGAACAGGAAGGAGCCGGTCGGCCGGTCCGGGTCGGCGATGCCGGAGCGGGTGCGCCGCACCGCGTCCGAGACGGCCTGGACGGCCTCCGCCTGGCCGATCAGGCGTCGGCTCAACTCGTCCTCCATGCGCAGGAGTTTGGAGCTCTCGCCCTCCAGCAGCCGGCCGGCCGGGATGCCCGTCCAGGAGGCGACCACATCGGCGATGTCGTCCGGGCCGACCTCCTCCTTGACCATGGAGGAGGTGGCGTCCCGCTCCTCGGCGCCCTCCTGCGCCTCGGTCAACTCCTGCTCGGCGGCCGGGATCTCGGCGTACATCAGCTTGGAGGCGCGCTCGAAGTCGCCGTCGCGCTGGGCCCGGTCGAGGGCGCCGTGCAGGTCGTCGAGCCGTTCCTTCAGCTCGCCGACCCGGTTGAGGCTCTTCTTCTCCTGCTCCCACCGGGCGGTGAGCACGCTCAACTGCTCGTTCTTGTCGGCGAGATCGCGCCGGAGCCGGGTCAGCCGGTCGACCGAGGCCGGGTCGGACTCCTTCTCCAGGGCCAGCTCCTCCATCCGCAGCCGGTCGACGGCGCGCTGGAGCTCGTCGATCTCGACGGGGGAGGAGTCGATCTCCATCCGGAGCCGGGAGGCCGCCTCGTCGACCAGGTCGATCGCCTTGTCGGGCAGGAAGCGCGAGGTGATGTAGCGGTTGGACAGGGTGGCGGCGGCGACCAGGGCGGCGTCCGAGATCTGCACCTTGTGGTGCGCCTCGTACCGGCCCTTGAGGCCGCGCAGGATGGCGATCGAGTCCTCCACGCTGGGCTCGCCGACCAGCACCTGCTGGAACCGGCGCTCCAGGGCCGGGTCCTTCTCGATCCGCTCGCGGTACTCGTCCAGCGTGGTGGCGCCGACCATCCGCAGCTCGCCGCGGGCCAGCATCGGCTTGAGCATGTTGCCCGCGTCCATCGCGGAGTCCCCGCCGGCGCCCGCGCCGACCATGGTGTGCAGCTCGTCGATGAAGGTGACGACCTGGCCGTCGCTCTGCTTGATGTCGTTCAGGACGGCCTTCAGCCGCTCCTCGAACTCGCCGCGGTACTTGGCGCCGGCGACCATCGCGCCGAGGTCCAGCGCGACCAGCCGCTTGCCGCGCAGCGACTCCGGCACGTCACCGGCCACGATCCGCTGGGCCAGGCCCTCGACCACCGCGGTCTTGCCGACACCGGGCTCGCCGATCAGCACCGGGTTGTTCTTGGTGCGCCGGGAGAGCACCTGGACGACCCGGCGGATCTCCTGGTCGCGCCCGATGACCGGGTCGAGCTTGCCGTCCCGGGCGGCCTGGGTGAGGTCGGTGCCGTACTTCTCCAGGGCCTTGTAGGTGCCCTCCGGGTCGGGGGAGGTGACCCGGCCGCTGCCGCGGACGTCCTTGAACGCGGCGAGCAGGGCCTTCGCGGTGGCGCCCCGCTGGGCGAGCAGGTCGGCGACCGCGCCGCCCTCGGCGGCCAGGCCGACCATCAGGTGCTCGGTGGAGACGTACTGGTCGTCCAGGTCCTCGGCGCGCTTGCCGGCCTCGGTGAGCACGGCCAGCGTGTCGCGGGCGAGCTGGGGCGCGGCGACGGTGGAGCCCATCGCGCGGGGCAGTCCGGCCAGCAGCCGGCGGGCCTCGGTGTCGATCCGGGTCGCGTCCGCGCCGACCGCCTTGAGCAGCGGCCCGGCGATGCCCTCGGGCTGCTCCAGCAGGGCGATCAGGATGTGCACCGGCTTGACGTCCGGATTCCCCGCGGCGCCGGCCTGCCGGATCGCGGCGGACAGGGCGTCCTGCGTCTTGGTGGTGAACTTGCTGGCGTCCACTGCTGGGGTGTCCTCCTCGCTGATGGCGAACTGCTTCGTACGGGCGGCGGCGGCCCCCGGCCACCGGCCCTGCTGAGTACAGCATGCACTAAGTTGAGTCTATTCCGCTCAACCTTCGGATGAACGCTTGGGGTGCCCGGAGACGGTGTACCGGTCGAGCCGCGGCGCCGGCTGCCAGCCGCTGCGGACCGACGGCCCGGTCCGCCGGGTCAGCACCAGCAGCTCCCGGGCCGGCCCGCCCGGCCGGTGGCCGGCCGGCCAGACCGCGCGCAGCGGCCGCCGCAGGTCCAGCCCCTCGGCCAGCGGCACGGCCACCAGCCGCCGGGTCGCCAGCTCCTCCGTCACCGCCAGCTCGCTCAGGCAGACCGGTCCGGCGCCGGTCATCGCCGCCGCCTTCAGCGCGGTCGACGAGGCCAGCTCCAGCCGCGGCTTGGCGGCGCCGCCGAACGGCGCCAGTGCCATCTCCAGGACCTCCCGGGTGCCCGACCCGGGCTCGCGCAGCACCAGCGGGGTGGCGGCCAGCTCGGGGCCGGTCACCGGGGAGCGGCGGCGCGCCCAGGGGTGGCCCGGCGCCACCACGACCACCAGCCGGTCGGCGGCCACCACCGCGCCGGCCAGCCCCGGCGGGGTGGACGGGCCCTCGACGAAGCCGAGGTCGGCCTCGCCGGCCAGCACGTGCCCGGCGACGTCGGAGGAGTTGGCCGTCCGCAGGATCACCGCCGTGCCCGGGCTGCTGTCGTGCAGCGCCAGCAGCCAGCCCGGCATCAGGTACTCGGCGACGGTCAGGCTGGCCACCACCACCAGCCGGGCGTCCCGCCGCTCGCGCAGCGCGTCGATCCCGGCGTCCAGCGCGTGCGCCGCCTCGACCACGTGCCGGGCCCACTCGACCACCAGCAGCCCGGCCTTGGTCGGCCGGGAGCCGCGCGGGGACCGTTCCAGCAGGGGGACGCCGATCTGCCGCTCCATGCCCTTGATCCGGGCGCTCGCCGTCGGCTGGCTCACGCCCAGCTCGGCCGCCGCCCGGCCGACGCTGCCCAGTCGTGCCACCGTGAGGAGCAGTTCCAGGGCGCCGAGCTCGGGGACGTGCGGGGAGAGAGCCATAGACTCAGGCTATGCCCTCATAGGCCGGGGGGCGCTACCGGTGGCCGGAGGCGGACGGCACGGTGGTTCCATGGCCATCCTCACCGGCGTCCGACCGCTCACCCGCACCGCCCGCTTCGACCTCGCCCAGCTCGGTCCCAACTGGTACGCGGTGGTGATGGGCACCGCGATCGTCGGCAACGGCGCGGCCGCGCTGCCCGTCCGGCTGCCGGGGCTGATCGGCTTCGGCGAGCTGATGTGGGCGCTCGGGGCGGTCGCGCTGCTGGTGCTCGTCCCCGCGCGGGTGGTCCACCTCCTCCGGTACCGCGCCGAGGCCCGCGCCCACCTGCTGGACAACCCGGCCACCGCGGTCTTCTACGGGTGCCCGCCGATCGCCATGCTCTCGGTCGGCCTGGGCACCCTCACGCTCGGCTCGCGGGTGATCGGCACCGGCCCGGCCGTCGCGCTGGACGCGGCGCTCTGGGGCATCGGCACGCTCTATGCCCTGGCGGTCGCGGCCGGCGTCCCGTACCTGATGATCACCCGGCACGCCGTCTCCCCGCTGGAGGCCAACCCGACCTGGCTGCTGCCGGTGGTCGCGCCGCTGGTCGCCTCCGCGACCGGCCCCGCGCTCGTCCCGCACCTGCCGGCCGGCACCGCGCAGCAGAGCCTGCTGTACGGCTGCTGCGCGCTGTTCGGGGTCGGGCTGCTGGCCATCCTGGCGCTGCTGCCGGTGGTGCTCACCGGGCTGGTGCACAGCAAGCTGTCCGCCCTGGTGCTCACCCCGTCGCTCTTCCTGGTGCTCGGCCCGCTCGGCCAGTCCACCACGGCCGTCCACCAACTCGCCGACGCCGCACGCCCGGTGGCGCCGCAGCTGGCACCGGTGGCGCTCGCCCTCGCCGAGCTCTACGGGGTCGCGGTGCTCGGGGTCGCGATGCTCTGGCTGGTCATCGCCACCGCGGCCAACCTGCGGGCCCGCCGGGCCGGGATGCCCTTCACGATGACCTGGTGGGCCTACACCTTCCCGGTCGGCACCTGCGTCACCGGCGCCTCCGCGCTCGCCCGGCACACCGGTTTCGCCGGGTTCACCGGCCTCGCGGCCGGGCTCTTCGTCCTGCTGGCCGCCGCCTGGGCCGTGGCGGCCGGCGGCACCGCGGCCGGGCTGGCCGGCGGCAGGCTGCTGGCCCGCTAGCAGAGCCGTCACGGTAGCGGCAAGAGCGGTCACGATGGGTGACCGGAGGGCGGAGGGGGATTCTGTGAAGGGGTCGTGAAGGATCGGCGAAGGCTGCCCGATGGGGCAGTCCGGATTCGGAGCGCCCCGCTCCGCAGCCGACTGAACGGACGGTCGCCGCCCACCCCGCCATCGCCCTGACCTGGCCTTCCTTCCTCGACCCCGCCAGGCCGCCCGGGGGCCGCCGCGGATTCACGGTGCAGGTTCCTGCAATTGCGAAAACATGCAGTCGGGCGGCACTTGTTCACCGGCCGTCACGCTGTGATGGTGGAGACACGCCAAGCCGTCCGGGCGATCGCAGCCCGATGGTGGTGACTTGCTCTTCGATACTGGATGCGAGAGGTACGTCCGTACCTGCATGTCGGGGGGAAGAGCGCCGGCCGGGACGCCATGTGTGGTGATGGTCCCCGGGACCGGAACCGGCGAGGCGTTGCTGCTCCGCCTCGCCGGGAGCGCCCTGGGATTGGCGTGCTACCGGCGACCCCCGGGAAACCCGTGTGCGACGGCACCCGGTCCCCGGGGGTCCGCCGGTCCGCAGTACCGTGATCGCGTGCGGCGCGCGGTACCGCGACCACGATCGACCCGTGCGGGGGGCACGCGCGGCACAGGCAGATCCGAGACCCATCCGGCAGGGAGTGTTCGAGGTGACGGCGGATCCGACGGCCGCCCCGGGCACCAGCGCGCCGGGCGGTGAGCCCGACGAGGCGGCCCGGCAGCTCTACCTGGCCGTCCTCGCCGGCGGCGGCCGCGTCCCCGCCGCCGACGTCCCCGAGTCCGACCGGGCCGCGCTGCGGCTCCTGGTCGACATCGGCCTGCTGATGCCCAACCCGATGGACGCCTGCTACACCGCCGTCAGCCCGCGCTCGGTCAGCGACCGGCTCGGCGCCGAACTGCGCAGCGAGGCCACCCGGCTGCTGGTCCGCGCCGAGAACCTGCCCGGCGCGCTGGACACCCTCACCCAGGCGTACGACGCGATGCCCCGCCCGCCCGAGCGCTCCGGCGGCGCCGTCTACATCGAGGGCCACGTCCACATCCGCCAGCGCATCTCCCAACTGGTCGCCGACTGCCGGACGGAGGTCCTCACCGCCCAGCCGGGCCACCGCCCGGCCGACGCCCTGAAGATCGCGCTCCTCCAGGACCTCCGGCTGCTGCAGCGCGGCTGCTCGCTGCGCACCGTCTACCAGCCGGTCGCGGTCTCCGACCCGGCCGCGCTCGCCTACGCGGACGAGGTCACCCGGCACGGCTCGCAGATCCGGATCCTGGACGAGCCGTTCCAGCGCCTGTTCGTCTTCGACCGCTCGGTCGCGGTGATCTCCGCCAACGAGGACCACAGCACCGCCGCCTTCATCTCCGACCCGGCCGCGATCGCCTTCCTGGTCGGCGCCTTCGAACGCGACTGGGCCCGGGCCGACCCCACCGACTGGGCCGGCACCCTCGCCCGGGGCGTCGCGCAGGAGGCCCCCGACCGGGTCGGCCGGCTGCTCGCCAAGGGCCTCACCCAGCGCACCGTCGCCACCCGGCTGGGCCTCAGCGAGCGCACCGTGGCCGCGCACATCTCCCGGCTGCGCGAGCGCCACGGCGCGCAGACCCTGTTCCAGCTCGGTTGGCTGATGCGGGGCGGCCGCGATGACTGACGCCGCGATGACCGATGCCGCGATGACCGACGCCGCGACGACCGACGCCGCGACGACCGACGCCCCGCTGCCGGACGCCGACGCCCGCGAGCTGTACCGGACCATCCTGCGCGAGGGCGGCCGGCTGCCGATCGCCGAGGTGAGCGCCCAGGACGCCCGGTCGGTCCGGCAGCTGACCGACGTCGGGCTGCTCACACCGCGCTACGCGGACGGCGTGTACAGCGTGGTGAACCCGCGTGCCGTCGGGGAGCGGATCGGGGCCGGGCTGCGCGAGGAGGGGGCGCGCCTGCTGGCCCGGGCGGCGCTCGTCCCGGAGCTGATCGACGACCTGACGAAGGCCTACGACGCCGCGCCCGGCCGGGAGGACCGCACCGGCGGCGCCCGGCGGATCACCGGCATGGGGCAGATCCGCCACCTGATCTCACAGCTCGCCGACGAGCACCACCGCGAGGCCTGGGCGGCCCAGCCCGGCGGAGCCCGGCCGGCCGCCCACATGCGGGACGCGCTGGAGCACACCCGCCGCTACCTCGCCCGCGGCGGCACCATGCGCACGATCTACGAGGCGAGCGCCCGCCTCGACGCGCCGACGGTCGAGTACGCGGCGGCGTCGGCCCGGCTCGGCAGTCCGATCCGCACCCTGGCCGCGCCGTTCAGGCGGGTGCTGATCTTCGACCGCAGGGTGGCGCTGATCCCGGCCGCGCCGGACAACACCAGCGCGGCCCTGGTGGAGGACTCCGCGACGGTCGCCTTCCTGGTGGACGTGTTCGAGCAGCAGTGGCGGCAGGCGGAGGGGGTGAACTGGTCGGCGCTGGCCGCCGGCGCCACCGAGCCGGCGGTGCACGACCAGATCGGCCGGCTGCTGTCGCAGGGGCTGACGCAGCGGACGATCGCCGGCCGGCTGGGGCTGAGCGAGCGGACGGTGGCCGGTCACATCTCGCGCCTGCGCGAGCTCTACGACGCGGAGACGCTCTTCCAGCTCGGCTGGCAGATGCGGGGAGCCCGGCCGGGGGAGTCCGATGGGTGAGCCGGGGTCAGCCGGTCGCCGCGCCGGTCGGCCAGTAGCCGGTCGGACCGACCACCGGGGGCTGCTGGCGCGGGATGCTGAACTGGTCGCCGGGGGCGGTCCAGAAACCCTCGCGCAGCGAGAGCGCCATGCCGGCCCAGTCGAGGGCGGTCTCCACGGTGTGGTGGAGGGCCTCCTGCGACCAGGTGTCGTCGAAGACCAGCGGCAGCACCGGGGCGACCTGCTCGATGGTGGCGATCAGCGGGTTGTGCGTGATCGCCTCGTCCACCAGCAGGACGATCGGCTTGCGCAGCGCCGACGCCCAGCCCAGCTCCAGGCTCACACCGGCGGAGAGCGGCGCACCGACGTAGGCGAAGACCAGGTCGGCGGACTGCAGGGCCCGGAAGTCCGACGGCACCCGGGGCTCGGGGGCCCGGCCGGCGATCGTCCAGGCGTCACTGTGGTGGGCGCTGTACACGGCGGCACCGCTGCGCAGGAGCGTGGTGCGAAGTGTCGTCAGCCGCGTCCGGCTGGCCAGGGTCACCACGCTGTCCGCGGGGCCGGTCAACCGCATCAGCGGCGCGGCCAGGAACACACGTGCACGCCGGCCCTCGGGGGCCTGGCTGTCGTGGTGACGCAGGTAGGGCTCGGTCATGTCGACTCCGGGGGAAGGCCGACCGGATTGGGGGACGGTGCCGGCAGGCGTTGAGAGTAGTTGCTGCTTCAGGTGGATCCAGTGCCCTGTGGTGATGAAGAATTGACCGTACAGCAACAGGTTTTTGACCTGGTGCTGGACCATCGGGGGCGAACTGATCGTCTATCAGTGGTCACGCTCGCGTCCAGGTTTCTGCCCTGTCATCTGGCTGCCTGGCAGGGAGATGACGCCGCCGGGGGACAACGGGGAGGTGACACCACAACTCGGCGTGCGGCATCATGTGGACTCCAGTGCTATTAGTTCGGCTAGAGCAACTTTCGGAAAGGGAGTGGGCTGGTGTCCCGTATGTCCAGGCTTGTGCGCAAGGTCGTGCTTCCGATTGCCATCGCGGCCGGAGCTTTGGCCGGTGTCTGCGTCCTGTCAAACGGTACGCAGCCGCAGGTGGACGCAGGTGCCGGGGATTCCCGCGCCAAGGCCGCCGTTTACCTCGTCGCCAATGACATGAACTGGGGCTGACCGCTCCCTGTCATAGCGGACGTTCGAGTGCCGAAAGGCTCCAGGCGCGGGCGCCCGCCGCCGTTCGGGGCCCTCACTCCGGCCGGTGCTGCGCGGCCCGGCCGAGGACGTAGCCCAGCTGGAACAGGGAGTCGACGTTGTAGTCCTCCCGCATCTCGGCGATATGTCGCGCCAGTGTGCGCTCGCTGATGCCGAGTCTGCGGGCGATGACCCGATGGTTCGTACCGGAAAGAAGCAGGTCGATGATCGTCTGGCGCAGCCGGGAGACCACCTGCTGCGGGACGGTGGTGTCGCCGTCGAACTCCAGCGCCCGGCCCCAGTTCCGCTCGAATACCTCTTCCACGAGATATTTGATGACCGCCGGATCGTGGATGAAAGCGGCCAGGTCGTCATCGCCCACCGGAATTACCGCGAGCCGCCGGTCGACAATGATGAGGCGGGCATAGGGCTCGTCCAGGGTGCGAAACTGATAACCCTCCTTCGCCAGCCGGGACACGTATTCGCGGGTGGGCTGGTGGTATCGGGTGCTCGCGTTGTAGATCGTGCGCATCGAAGCGCCCTGCTGCAGGCTCTTGAGGTCCCGTTCCATTCCCGCGGCGAGCAGCTCGGGCGGGCGGGGGCCGCCCGGCTGCATGGCGAGGCCCTCGGTCATCCCGGTGGCCATGCATTGCTGGAGGCGCTGATTGATGAGCGCTTTGCCCTGGACGTATTCGATGGGGCCGCCCGACTGGTCGGGGCTGTGAAAGGCGTCGGCCAATTCGCTGAGATCGGCCGGCAGGGCGACCGCGCGGGCCAGCAGGTCGAGGGCCTGGCGCTGCCAGGCGGAGCTCAGGCTGAAGGAGAGCTGGGCCGGGTCGACCGCGATGAGCGAGCCGGGTTCGTCACTGTCCGGAATGAGCAGACCGAGGTCCATGAGCTCGCGGAGCGCGGCGGTCTCGCCCGGGCCGGCGCCGATTGTCAGCCGGCCGTTGCCGTGGACGGTCCTGAGATAGAGCGAGCGGGCGTCGGCAGACAGTATTCGCGGTCCGCCACCTGCGGAACCGGGCTGCTCTCGCCCACTCATCTTCGGCTCCCTGTCGTCGACCGGACAAGTAGTCAACGTTCTAAAGTCGGTTGTACCAGGCATCCTAGGTCGCGGTCACGGCTGGTAAGGACGGCCACCGACAGCACTGCCTGCCAGGGGCACGCTCCGGTCCAGCACTCTCTCACAGACGACCGAGCCGCCGGCACCCCCCGATCAGGAGGGAGCCGGCGGCGGGTGCCGTGGTGGCGGGGTTACCGCTTGGGGCGCCAGACGACCAGTGCGCTGGACTGGCTCGGCGGCTGGTACGGGACGAGGTCCCGCCGGTAGGAGGCGTGGACGGCGGCCTCGCGCTGCTGGAGCGCCGAGGCGGCGCCTTCGAGCGAGTCGACCAGCTCGGTGATCCGCGACTGCAGCGCGGTGACCTGGTTCTCCAGCTCGATGATCCGCTTGATGCCGGCGAGGTTGATGCCCTCGTCCTGGGACAGCCGCTGCACCTCGCGCAGCTGCTGGATGTCGCGGCTGGAGTAGCGGCGGCCGCGGCCCGCGGTGCGGTCGGGACAGACCAGGCCGAGCCGGTCGTACTGGCGCAGGGTCTGCGGGTGCAGGCCGGAGAGCTCGGCGGCGACCGAGATCACGTAGACCGGGGTGTCCTCGGTGAGGACGTAGTGCGGCGGCGGTGCCGCACGGCGGGCGCGCGGGGCGCCGCCGGGCAGGCCTTCGCCGATGCCGGGCCCGATCGGGCCGCTGTCGGGGGTCATCTGGTCGTCACGCTCCCTTCGCCGCCTTGAAGAGGGCGGCTCGCGGGTCGTCGGAGGCGGTGGCCTCGCGGTACTGCTCCAGGGCCGTCAGCGCGTCGCCGGTGACGTGCTGGGGCACCACGACCTCCACGGTGACCAGGAGGTCGCCCCGGGTGCCGTCCTTGCGGGTGGCGCCCTTGCCGCGGGCCCGCAGGGTGAGGCCGTTGGCGCTGCCCGGGGGCAGCCTGAGCTTCACCGAGGGGCCGTTGAGCGTCGGTACCTCGATGGTGCCGCCCAGAGCGGCTTCGGGGAAGGTCACCGGCACCGTCACCGTCAGGTTGTCGGCCTTGCGCCCGAAGACCGGGTGCGCGTCGACGTGCACGGTGACGTAGAGGTCGCCGGACTGGCCGCCGCGCTCGCCCTGGGCGCCCTTGCCCTTCAGCCGGATGCGCTGGGCGTCCTGGACGCCGGCCGGGATCCGGACCTGCATGGTGCGGGCCGAACTGGCCCGGCCGCTGCCGTGGCAGTCGGCGCACGGGTCGTCGACGATCATGCCGCGGCCGCGGCAGTCCCGGCACGGCTCGGACAGCGCGAAGGCGCCCTGGCCCCGGCTGACGGTGCCGGCGCCGACGCAGGTCGGGCAGACCCGCGGGGTGGTGCCGGCCTTGGCGCCGGTGCCGCTGCAGGTGCGGCAGGCGGCCTGGCTGGTCATCCGCAGCGGGACGGTCGCGCCGTCCACCGCCTCCTCGAAGGAGAGCGTCACCTCGGTCTCGACGTCCGCGCCGCGCCGCGGCTGGGCCTGCCGGCCGCCGCGGTTGAACAGGCCGCCGAAGACGTCGCCGATCCCGCCGCCGCCGGCGCCGCCGCCCTGGCTGCCGCTGAAGAGGTCGCCGAAGTCGAAGCTGTAGCTGCCCCCGCCGGGCCCGCCGGAGCGGAAGCCGCCGTTGGCGAAGAGCGTGCGCGCCTCGTCGTACTCCTTGCGGCGCTTCTCGTCCGACAGGACGTCATAGGCCTCGGAGATGTCCTTGAAGCGCTCTTCGGCCTTGGCGTCGCCCGTGTTCGCATCGGGGTGGAACTCGCGCGCCAGCTTGCGGTACGTCTTCTTGATCTCGGTGGCGGAGGCGTCCTTGGGCAGGCCGAGGACCTTGTAGTAGTCCTTCTCCACTCGCTCGCTCATGGCTGCCGCCACCTCCCGGAGTCAACAGGTAGGGATCCGGCGCGGGTGGGCCCGCCGGCCACGGATCCACCGGACTCCCCGCCGCGGGGAACCGGGTCAACGGATACGGCGCTGCGGAGCCGGCCGCCGTACTGGCCGGCGTACGACTCCGCAGCGCACGGGGTGTCAGCTGTCCGCGCCACCGTCAGCCTTGTCCGACTCCGCGGACTTCGCCGACTCGGCGTCCGGCGCGGAGGTGGTCTGGGTGCCCGGCTGGGGCTCCGCGACCGCCACCATCGCCGGGCGGATGATCCGCTCGCCGATCCGGTAGCCGGGCTGGAGGATCTGGACGCAGGTGTCCTCGGTGACGTCCGAGGAGTAGCTGTGCATCAGCGCCTCGTGCATGGTCGGGTCGAAGGGCTCGCCCTCCTTGCCGAACTGCTGGAGGCCCAGCTTGGCCACGACCGTCTCCAGCGACTCGGCGACGGACTTGAAGCCGCCCGTCACCTCGCCGTGCTCGCGGGCCCGGCCGATGTCGTCCAGCACCGGGATCAGGGACTCCAGGATGTTGGAGACCGCGATCTCGCGGACCGTCAGACGGTCCCGCTCGACCCGCTTGCGGTAGTTCTGGTACTCGGCCTGAAGGCGCTGGAGGTCGGCGGTCCGCTCGGCGAGCTGCTTGGCGGCGGCGTCGCCCGCGGCGCCGGTGGTGTCACCGGCTGCCGCGGCCTCCTCGGCGGCCTCGATCACGGCCTCCTCGGCGGCGGAGTCGTCGCCGGGCTCAGCACCCTGCGGCTTCTCCGTCATGCCGCACCGCCCTTGGGCTTCTCGTCGTCCACGATCTCGGCGTCGACGACGTCGTCGTCCTTGGCGCCGGCGGCGTCACCGGCCGGCGCGGCACCGGCGGCGTCGGCGTTGGCGTAGAGCGCCTGGCCGAGCTTCTGGGCGGTGGTGGAGACCTTCTCGGAGGCGTCGCGGATGGCCGCGATGTCCTCGCCCTTCAGGGTCTCCTTGAGCTCGCCGATGGCGGTCTCGACCTCGGTCTTGACGTCGGCCGGGAGCTTCTCCGCGTTGTCCGCGATGAACTTCTCGGTCGAGTAGACGAGCTGCTCGGCCTGGTTGCGGGTCTCGACCGACTCGCGGCGCTTGTGGTCCTCCTCCGCGTACTGCTCGGCCTCGCGCATCATGCGCTCGATGTCGTCCTTCGGCAGCGCGGAGCCGCCGGTGACGGTCATCTTCTGCTCCTTGCCGGTGCCGAGGTCCTTGGCGCCGACGTGCATGATGCCGTTGGCGTCGATGTCGAAGGTGACCTCGATCTGGGGCAGGCCGCGGGGGGCCGGCGGGAGACCGGTCAGCTCGAACATGCCGAGCTTCTTGTTGTACGCGGCGATCTCGCGCTCGCCCTGGTAGACCTGGATCTGCACGGACGGCTGGTTGTCCTCGGCCGTGGTGAAGATCTCCGAGCGCTTGGTCGGGATCGTGGTGTTGCGCTCGATCAGCTTGGTCATGATGCCGCCCTTGGTCTCGATGCCGAGGGACAGCGGGGTGACGTCGAGCAGCAGGACGTCCTTGACCTCGCCCTTGAGGACACCGGCCTGGAGCGCGGCGCCGATCGCGACGACCTCGTCCGGGTTGACGCCCTTGTTGGCGTCCTTGCCGCCGGTCAGCTCGCGGACGAGCTCGGCGACGGCGGGCATCCGGGTCGAGCCGCCGACCAGGACCACGTGGTCGATCTCGGACAGCGCGATGCCGGCGTCCTTGATGACGTTGTGGAACGGGACCTTGCAGCGCTCCAGCAGGTCGGAGGTGAGCTGCTGGAACTGGGCGCGGGTGAGCTTCTCGTCCAGGTGCAGCGGGCCCTCGGCGGAGGCCGTGATGTAGGGCAGGTTGATCGAGGTCTCGGAGGACGAGGACAGCTCGATCTTGGCCTTCTCGGCGGCCTCGCGCAGACGCTGGAGGGCCATCTTGTCCTTGGACAGGTCCACGCCGTGGCCGGCCTGGAAGACCTTGACCAGGTGGTCGACGACCTTCTGGTCCCAGTCGTCACCACCGAGGTGGTTGTCACCGTTGGTGGCCTTCACCTCGACGACCCCGTCGCCGATCTCCAGCAGGGACACGTCGAAGGTGCCGCCGCCGAGGTCGAAGACCAGAATGGTCTGGTCGTCCTTGTCCAGGCCGTAGGCCAGGGCGGCCGCGGTGGGCTCGTTGACGATGCGCAGGACGTTGAGGCCCGCGATCTCACCGGCCTCCTTGGTCGCCTGGCGCTCCGAGTCGGAGAAGTAGGCCGGGACGGTGATGACGGCGTCGGTGACCGTCTCGCCCAGGTAGGCCTCGGCGTCCCGCTTCAGCTTCTGCAGCACGAAGGCGCTGATCTGCTGGGGGTTGAAGTCCTTGCCGTCCAGGTTGATCTTCCACCCGGTGCCCATGTGGCGCTTGACCGAGCGGATGGTCCGGTCGACGTTGGTGACCGCCTGGCGCTTGGCGACCTCGCCGACCAGCACCTCGCCGTTCTTGGCGAAGGCCACGACGGACGGCGTGGTCCGCGCACCCTCGGCGTTCGTGATGACGGTGGGTTCGCCACCCTCAAGGACGCTGACGACCGAGTTCGTCGTACCGAGGTCGATGCCGACCGCGCGTGCCATCGTTGGTACCTCCACGGAAGAGTTGAGCTTTACAGGCTCAAGGATGCACGACTCGGCGGAGGGCGTCAACAGCTATGAGTCCCAGCGGCTCAACTTTGCTGAGCCGAAAATCGCGCCGACCCGCCGGGGAGGCGTGGTGCGCCGGGCTCGCGTGACTGCCGCCATACCTTGAGCATCTTCTGGAGGAGTGTTGACGGGCGGTAATGTCCGGGCCGTCGGCCCGGCAAGTTACCGACGAGTACACTCGCACGCGTAGAAACTCTCACCAGGAAGCCGCAGGAGACGGAGAGCCGATGCAGCTAGCAGCGATCGTCATCTCGCTGGTCACGTTTGTGATCGGCACCGCGCTCGCCGCCCGTGCGGCGATGTACATCTTCAAGGTGGTGCGGACGGGCCAGTCCGACCCCACCAGATTCGGCGTGCCCGCCCAGCGGGTGAAGACCGTGGCGGTCGAGTTCGTCGGCCACACCAGGATGAACCGCTGGGGCGTCGTCGGCATCGCGCACTGGTTCGTCGCGGTGGGCTTCTTCACCCTCGGCCTCACCCTGCTGACCGCCTTCTTCCAGCTGTTCGACGCCGAGTTCGTGCTGCCGGTGCTCGGCGGCTGGCTGCCGTACGAGCTCTTCACCGAGCTGGTCGGCACGCTGACCACGCTGGGCATCGCGACCCTGATCGTGATCCGGCTGCTCAGCCTGCCGTCGCGGTCCGGCCGCAAGTCCCGGTTCGCCGGCTCGATCGCCTGGCAGGCCTTCTACGTCGAGTACACGATCCTCGGCATCGGCCTCTGCATCATGATCCTGCGCGGCCTGGAGGGCGCGCTGGAGAACGTCGGCTCGTACGAGGCGAAGTACCTGATCTCCTACCCGCTGGTGCTGGCCTTCAAGGGCCTGGCGCACGGCACGCTGGAGAACCTGATCTACCTCTTCGCGATGCTGAAGATCTGCATCTCCTTCGCGTGGGCGATCACCATCGGCATCAACCCCTCGATGGGCGTGGCCTGGCACCGCTTCCTCGCCTTCTTCAACATCTACTTCAAGCGCGAGGAGGACGGCGGCACCGCGCTCGGCGCCCTGCGGCCGATGACCAGCGGCGGCGCCCCGATCGACTTCGAGGACCCGGCCGACGACGCCGTCTTCGGCGTCTCCCAGGTCGAGCACTTCTCCTGGAAGGGCATCCTCGACTTCTCCACCTGCACCGAGTGCGGCCGCTGCCAGTCGCAGTGCCCCGCCTGGAACACCGGCAAGCCGCTCTCGCCCAAGCTGCTGATCATGAGCCTGCGCGAGCACGCCTTCGCCAAGGCGCCGTACCTGCTCGCCGGCGGCGGCAAGGACATGGAGGGCGAGGAGCGCGCCACCGCCGAGCAGCTGGCCGGCGTGCCCGCCGAGGCGCTCGCCGAGGCCGAGCGCCCGCTGATCGGCACCGCCGAGGAGGGCGGGGTCATCGACCCCGACGTGCTCTGGTCCTGCACCACCTGCGGCGCCTGCGTCGAGCAGTGCCCGGTGGACATCGAGCACATCGACCACATCGTCGACATGCGCCGCTACCAGGTGATGATCGAGAGCTCCTTCCCGACCGAGGCCGGGACGATGCTCAAGAACCTGGAGAACAAGGGCAACCCGTGGGGCATGGCCACCAAGGCCCGCCTGGACTGGGTCAAGGAGCTGAAGAAGGAGACCGGCATCGAGGTGCCGGTGATCGGTGAGGACATCGACCCCGCCGAGGTCGAGTACCTCTACTGGGTCGGCTGCGCCGGCGCCCTGGAGGACCGCGCCAAGAAGACCACCAAGGCCTTCGCGGAGCTGCTGCACACCGCCGGCGTGCAGTTCGCGATCCTCGGCAAGGAGGAGTCCTGCACCGGTGACTCCGCCCGCCGCCTGGGCAACGAGTTCCTCTTCCAGATGCTCGGCGCGCAGAACGTCGAGACCCTGAACGCGGCGCTGGAGGACGCTCCGAAGAAGCGGATCGTCGCCACCTGCCCGCACTGCTTCAACACCATCGCCAACGAGTACCCGCAGCTGGGCGGCCACTTCGAGGTCATCCACCACACCCAGCTGCTGCAGCACCTGATCGACGAGGGCAAGCTCGTCCCGGTGAACCCGGTCGAGGGCCTGATCACCTACCACGACCCCTGCTACCTGGGCCGGCACAACAAGGTCTACAGCCCGCCGCGCGAGATCATGGACAAGGTCCCCGGTCTGCGCCAGCAGGAGATGCACCGCCACAAGGAGCGCGGCTTCTGCTGCGGCGCCGGTGGCGCGCGGATGTGGATGGAGGAGCGCATCGGCAAGCGGATCAACACCGAGCGCGTGGACGAGGCGCTGTCGCTCAACCCCGACATCGTCTCCACCGCCTGCCCGTTCTGCCTGGTGATGCTCTCCGACTCGGTCAACGGGAAGAAGAACGAGGGCGCGGCCAAGGAGCACCTGAAGGTGGTCGACGTCGCCCAGCTGCTGCTCGACTCGGTGAAGGCACTGCCGCCGGCCGAGCCGGCGGAGCCGGCGGAGACCGTCGACGCCTGACCGGTGACGCCTGACCGGTGACGCCTGACCGGTGACGGTCGGCCCGGTGCCTCCGGCCCGAGGGCGGTCGGCCCGGCCCACGACCGCCCGGCTGTTCGACAGTTCTGCTACAACTGCCCGGCCCGGTGGGTGCGACGAGCGCCCGCCGGGCCGGGCTTTTCGCCGGGCTCCGGTGCGGCTCGCACCCGGTTTTCCACCGGACTTGGCGCGGCGTTCTCCGGAGCGCCGCGCGGTGGGCGGGACGCCAACCGCCCGCCCGCCCGACCGGGCCCGGGTCGGAAGGAAATACAGTAGGCGCCGGACCGGCTCTGTGCCGGTCGACCCGTGCCGGCCGTCCGGACGGGTTTCCAGACCACTGACGGAGGTATCGGCCCGCCGGGCCGGGCCGCGGAGACCACAAGGGGAACAGCGCAGACCATGACCGAGGCGATCATGCTGGTCGGTGGTAAGGGCACGCGACTGCGTCCGCTGACCACCCACACCCCCAAGCCCATGCTGCCCGTGGCGGGCGTCCCGTTCATCGCGCACCAGCTGGCCCGCGCGGCCGCGGCCGGGGTGACCCGCGTGGTGCTCGCCACCTCCTACCTGGCCGAGGTCTTCGAGGACCACTTCCAGGACGGGACGCCGTACGGCATCGAGCTGGTCTACCTGACCGAGCGGGAGCCGCTCGGCACCGGTGGCGCGATCCGCAACGCGGCCTCCGGGCTGACCTGCGGCCCCGAAGAGCCGGTCCTGATCTTCAACGGGGACATCCTGTCCGGCGTCGACATCGCGGCCCTGCGCGACGGCCACGTGGCCGCCGGGGCCGACGTCACGCTGCACCTCACCCGGGTCGAGGACCCGCGCGCCTTCGGGCTCGTCCCGACCGACGAGGACGGGCGGGTGCTGGAGTTCCTGGAGAAGCCGGAGACGCCCGAGCAGATCGTCACCGACCAGATCAACGCCGGCTGCTACGTCTTCACCCGCTCGGTGATCGACCGGATCCCGGCCGGGCGCGAGGTCTCCGTCGAGCGCGAGACCTTCCCCGAGCTGCTGGCCACCGGCGCGCTGCTGCGCGGGGTGGTCGACACCTCGTACTGGCTGGACCTCGGGACGCCGGCGGCCTTCGTCCGCGGCTCGGCCGACCTGGTCCTCGGCAAGGTCGACTCCCCGGCCGTCCCCGGCCCCACCGGTGACGCCCTGCTGCTGCCCGGTGCCACCGTGCACCCCGGCGCCGTGCTGAGCGGCGGGACCGTGGTCTCCGCGGGCGCGGTGATCGAGGCCGGCGCGATCGTCGAGGGCAGCGTGATCCTGCCCGGCGCGTCCATCGGCCCGGACACCCTGGTCAAGGACTCGATCGTGGGCGCGTACGCGACCGTCGGCGACCGGACGGCGCTGGACGGCGCGGTGATCGGCGACGGCGCGATCGTCGAGTCGGACAACGAGCTGCCGAACGGCATCCGGGTCGCCTGCGGCACGCTGCTGCCGGTCGGCGCCGTCCGCACCTCGGCCGGCCCGGGCGGCTGCCCGGCCGGTGCCTCGGCGGCCGCGGCGGTGCACGCGCCGGCCGTGAGCGCGCAGCGGTAGGACCCGCCCGACACGGCGCCCCGGGCCCCGCCCGGGGCGCCGTCGTCACAGGCTCGCTGCAAACCGGCTCCGGCTCGGTGCCCGACCGACGCGGAGTCGGCCGGACGGGTACCTTCGGAGCGTGGCTGGTAATCGATACGACAGCGGTCAGGGCGCCGACCCCCGTGGCGGGTGGTCGGCTCCTCCCCCCTCGGCGGGGGCGCCCGGGGGGTACGGGCAGGCGGACGGTCCGGAGTACTTCACCGCTCCGCACCGGGGAACGGCACCGCGGCCGGGGGCGCCGTCCCCCGGTGGGCACGGCGGTCCCCAGGCCGGCGGGTACGACCCGTACGCGGCCGACCAGCCCGGGCACACCCGGGCCTTCCCGACCGGCGGCGACCCGTACGCGGGCGAGCCGTACCCGCAGCAGGGGTACCCGGCGGAGTACGGACAGCAGCCCTACCCGCAGGGGTACGAGCAGGGTTATGGCCAGGGCTACGACCGGGGGCGCGACCAGGGCTACGACCAGGCCTACGGCTACGGCGGCCAGGACGGTCAGCCGGACAACGTCGCGGTGTACCGGGCCGGCGGCCAGGCCGCCCCGCACGCCACCGGCCCGCGCCCGCGCTGGCGCGAGCTGCTGACCGGGATCTTCCGCAACCCGACGGCCACCTTCGACCGCACCCGCGACCACCAGGTCTGGCTGCCCGCGCTCACCGTCTCGCTGCTGTACGGCGCGCTGGCCGTGCTGGGCATCGGCCTGACCCACGACGACGTGGTCAACTCGACCTTCACCAGCGCGCTCACCGCGATGGTCGTCGCCGCGATCGGCTTCACCGTGGCCGGCGCCACGCTCGGCGCGGTCACCTACGCGCTGGCCCGCCAGTTCGGCGGGGACGGCCCGTGGAAGTCGACGGTCGGCCTCGCGGTGCTGATCGGCTGGACGACGGACGCGCCCCGGCTGCTGCTGGCGCTCGTGCTGCCGTCCGACAACCTCGTCGTCCAGGTCGTCGGCTGGGCCACCTGGCTGTTCTGCGCCGTCCTGCTGACCACGATGGTCCGCCGGGTGCACGACCTGCCGTGGGGCAAGGCGGCCGGCGCCGCCGCGCTCCAGCTGCTGGCGCTGCTGGTGCTGATCAAGCTGCCCACCCTCGGCTGATCAGCCGCCGTCCCGCTCCTGGGTCTCCTTCCTGGCGGTCCCTTCCGGCCGGTCGGCCGGTCCGTTCCCGGCCGAGGAACCGGGGAAGGCGCGGCGCGGGCCCGGGGGAGAATGGTCGACGGGCCCCGCCTGCGGGGCCCGTTCCGCTTCCACCACCCTCACGTCCACCACCCTCACGCGCACGGAGCCAGGCATGACCCTCCCCACCACCCACGTCAGCTTCCCGGCCGGGGCGGTGACCGGCGAGTCCCCGGTGCTCGCGGTGCACCCGCTGGACGGCGGCCGCCACGCGGTCGTCACCGCGGCGACGCCGTTCCACCCGCTCGACCACACCTGGCCCGACCAGCCGGCCGACCTCGGCACCCTGACCGTGGACGGCACCGAACTGGCCGTCGTCGACTGCCTGACCGGTGCGGTGGGCCCGGACGGCGGCGCGCCGCTGGTCGGCGCCGACATCCCGGTCCGGCGCGGTGACGAGGAGTGGTCCTGGCTGGTCCTGCACGTGGTCGAGGGGGCCCCGGAAGGCCTCGTCGGCAAGACCGCGGCGCTCGCCGTCGACCCGGGCCGGCGCGCCGCCCTCTGCGCCTCGCACAGCGGCTGCCACCTGCTCGCGCTCGCCCTGAACGCGGCCCTCGCGCCGCGCTGGCGCAAGGACCCGGGCCGCGCCGACGCCTTCGGCAACCCGGACTTCGACAGCCTCGCGATGGCGAGCTCCGTGATGGACACCGAGGCGAGCACCGACACCTACCGGCTCGGCAAGTCGCTGCGCAAGAAGGGCTTCACCGCCGAGGCGACCGACGAGTTCCCGGCCCTCGCCGACGCCCTGCCCGACCTCACCGAGGCGGTCAACCGGCAGCTGGCCGCCTGGGTCGCCGCCGACGCGCCGGTCCGCATCGACGTCCCCGGCCCCGAGCTGACCGCCCGCCGCCAGTGGCACTGCGAGCTGCCCGAGGGCGCCGCGCAGATCTCCTGCGGCGGCACCCACCTGCACCACCTCGGCGAGCTGGCGGCGCTCCGCACCGAGCTGCGGCTCTCCGAGGACGGCAGCGAGCTGGTCGCCGTCACCCGCCCCGAGCGGGTCTGAGCACCACCGGGAACGCCGCGGGCGGCCACCCCTCGACGGAGGGGCGGCCGCCCGCTGTGCGTGCGCTCGGTGTGCTCGGGACCGTCCGGGCTCAGATGTCCGTGCGGTGGAAGTTCAGGTAGGACCGGGACGGCGTCGGGCCGCGCTGGCCCTGGTAGCGCGAGCCGTACCGCGCCGAGCCGTACGGGTGCTCCGACGGCGAGGAGAGGCGGAACAGGCAGAGCTGCCCGATCTTCATCCCCGGGTAGAGCTTGATCGGCAGCGTCGCGACGTTCGACAGCTCCAGCGTGACGTGCCCGCTGAAGCCGGGGTCGATGAAGCCGGCCGTGGAGTGCGTCAGCAGGCCGAGCCGGCCCAGGCTGGACTTGCCCTCCAGCCGCGAGGCCACGTCGTCCGGCAGCGAGATGACCTCGTAGGTCGACGCCAGCACGAACTCGCCGGGGTGCAGGATGAACGCGTCGTCGCCCTCCGGCTCGACCAGCCGGGTCAGGTCCGGCTGCTCCTCGGAGGGGTCGATGTGGGGATACCGGTGGTTCTCGAACACCCGGAAGAAGCGGTCCAGTCGCACATCGATACTGGACGGCTGGATCATCGCGGGGTCGAACGGGTCGATCACGACCCGGCCCTTGTCGATCTCGGCCCGAATGTCCTTGTCAGAGAGCAGCACGCTCCGAGGTTACGTGCACGACGGGGCCCCGGACGAATCGTCCGGGGCCCCGTCCGTCCTGGTACCCGCCCTCAGGCGAGGAACTCCGCGGCCTCCAGCCGCATCGCCCGGGCCAGTTGCGGCGCGGACAGCTCCCGTACGTCGGCCAGCACCGAACTGCGCATCCGCCCGCACTGCGGGCAGCGGATCAGCCGCCCGGGCCCCAGCCGGCCCGGCCCGAGGTTCTGCATCGGGAACGTGGTGGTGCTGAACAGGTGCCCCTCGGCACAACGAACGACGGCGCGCTGCTCCATCGGTCCCCTTCCCATCCTTACCCCGGTACTCACCCGTACTCTTCGCACCCCGAACGGCCGAGCCTTCGGGACAGCGTCACATTAGGGGATGTTCCGGACATTCCGCAGGATGCCTCGCCGCCCCGGAACCCACCCGCCGGAGCACTCTCACGCGGCCCACACAGTACGCCTCCACCCCCACCCCGGGCGGCTCCGCCACGACCCCGGGCCACCTGTGCAACGGGCGTCACGGATGGGGTACAGTGGGTGCAGATCGAGCGGTCTCTGACGGCTCATCAGGCGGGCGTAGTTTAATGGTAGAACATGAGCTTCCCAAGCTTATAGCGCGAGTTCGATTCTCGTCGCCCGCTCAGAGGTAAAGCCCCAGGTCAACGGCCTGGGGCTTTCTTGTTGTCTAGGCCAATGTCGGGTCGTCGCACCAGATCGTCGCTGGCGTAGTGTTGGATTCGTCGGATTTCGGTCGCCGGGCCGCCCTTCAGGGGCGCGCGCGACGCGTCTCAAATCGCGAGATCAACTCTTAGTGATATGGGCCACTTCCGGAGTTCCTGAATGCAGGGTCCGCAGGCGTGCATCGCGGCCTGAGCACCGGAGACGCTCGCCGGGGGCGATCCACACGACTCGCGTCCACTGCTGGCCGCAGCGCAGCCAGCAGAAGCCGTCGACTCAGTGGTTGCTGTCGTCGGTAGCTGGCGGGGAAGGCAGGCCGCCACGGTCGAACTCGGTGATGCCGGGTATCACCCTGTGCGGCACGGCCAGTTCGGTCAGTACGAGGTCACCTCCCTGGTCGACTTCCGTCGTCGGCCTGGGCAGCGTACGGCTGGGTCGAGCCCGAGACAGTTTCGACCTCGGGCGCCCTGTTGGTGTCCAGCCCCGCGATCGGCGCCCACTCGTGCTCCAGGATCGAGTAGGTGATGGAGTCGCGCCAGGCTCCGCGGACGAAGACATGGTCACGGATCCGGCCGTCCTCGGTCATTCCGGCCCGCAGGAGGGTGCGCGCTGAAGCCTCGTTGAGAGGCGAGCGCGCCGCCCAGATGCGGTGCAGACCGAGGACGTTGAAGCCGAGTGCGCACAGCAGGTGGACGGTCTCGGTTCCGAGTCCCTTGCCCCACTCGGCCGGGTGCAGTGCGAAACCGACGGTGGCTGCCTCCTGCGGCTCGGTCGCGAGACGTGCGTAGCCGATCAGCTGGCGCTCGCCGACCAGGGTGATGGCGAGGCAGTACTCGGTTCTCGGGGTGTCCTTCGCGGAGGCGATGGAGCGGTCGATGATCCGCTGGACCTGGGCGGCGGTGCGGGGCTCGAAGCTGAGGTGCCGGGTGGCGTCGGGGTCGCCGTAGACGGCCAGCAGGGCTTCGGTGTCGTCGGGCTCGACTTCGCGCAGTGCCAGGCGGGGGCCGGCCAGGTGGACTGGAGTCATGGCTGCGGAGCCTACCTGCGGGTCACCGGACGAGGACCGACGTCGGGGTCGCAGTGAACGCTTCGATCTCCTCGCGCAGGCCGGCACCCGCACCGCCACTTCGTCGGCCGTTGGCGTGCAGCGCGGCGTGGACGCGTTGGGCGCTGCTGGTTATGCCGAAGTTCCGCTGCTCGGCGGGGAGATCGAGCACCGGGCGGACGGCCTCGACGGCTCCCTCGATCTCGCCACGTGCGATCCGGGCGAGAGCGAGGTCGGTCTGCGCGCCGGCCTCGTCGCCGAAGGCCCACTCGTCCTCGGAAGCGTTGCGGTACGCGTTGACGGCGGCCTCCGACCGGCTCTCTCCGAGCCCGGGGTCCTCGCCCAGGTGCACGGTGGCCTCGGCCACGTAGTAGAGCTGCCGGGGCGCGGGGAAGGTCATGATGCCGCCGAAGCCGTCGAGTTCGTCGAGTTCGACCACCGAGCGGGCGTCCTCGGCCTGCTGGATGGCGGTGCGGGTGGCCTCTCCGTCGCCGAGGAGGGCGTGGGCGCGGGCCGAGAGACAGGCCAGCCACACGCTGGTGGTGCCGCGGACGCCGCTGGCGGCGGCCTGCCCGAGGGTGGCGTAGTCGGCGGCCTCGGCGGGTCGGCCCGCCCAGTAGGAGATGAGCGACTGCAGGGAGCGGACCCAGGCGCGCATGGCGTGGTGGTCGGCGTTGTCGGCGCACACGAAGGCGGTGCGGGCCTGCATCATCGCGGCGCTCGGGTTGCCCAGGTCGTGGCTGGCTTTGGCGAGCATGCCGGACGTGATCCCGGCGAGTAGGTAGAGCTCGCGGGCCTGGAGTGGCTTGACCCGGCCGTGTTCCAGCAGGCGGAAGGTGAGGTCCTGTACCTCGACCAGGTCGCCGAGAAAGGTCGGAAGCGCCAGTCTCGGGTACGCGACGGTCAGCCGTCGCACCTCGTCCTGAATCTGGCCCAAGGTTTCCGGGCCGACACTGCTGCCCTCCGCCATCACGGTGAACCGAAGCGCACGACGAGCCGCCATCGCAACCTGCCTTTCCAATTCTGTGGTGCCCGCCTCGAAGCGGGTCTCGCTGCTGAACGGACCACCGGCAGGCAGCAGCTGTGCCTGCTCGGGTGGGAGGAGGACAGAGAGCGGCCGTGGCGGTGGGATGACGAGCGAGGAGCCGACCGGAGGCATCGGCGGTGAAGCGGCCGGCGCGGGTGCGAGGAGGAGATCGACGCTGACGCCGAACATGGCCTCCAGTACCCGGCACTGATCCGGGTACGGGCGGGTCTTCACCGCGCCGCCGTACCAGCGCTCGAACTGCCGCTTGGAGACGGACAGGCCCGCAAGCGACGGGTCGCCCTCGTCCAGCGCCAAGCGGTGTGCCGCTTCCTCGAACCGGAGCAGGAAGGTCTTGTAGACCTGCCAGTGCCGCTGCAGCGTCAAGACCCTTAAGAGCGTGGGAGTTTCAGCCACGGCAGATCCCCTCCGGTCTCCGTTCGTCTGTTCTGACGATAGCCCCGGCCGATCAGCGGGAAACCCCTTCCGCAGGCTCTGCCGACCAGATGACGGCAGCCATGACGGCAGTGATGACGCACTGCGACGCGGACCAGCCGTCCGGGCGGGAACGAGGGCGGCCTCGCGACGGCGGTGACGTCGTATCCATGCGCTCCGGCCCGACGCCATGCTGAACGGCACTTCGCTGTCCGTGCACCACCGACAGCGAAGCGTGAGATCGGGTGTGCGGCCACAGCACCACCCGACCAACCCCATCCAGCACCACGTGCCCACCGGCCCACGACTCGTGGGCCGGCAACGGGAGGGAACAGATGGACAGCACCTTGACCACTCTGGCCGGACAGATCGCCCAACTCGACGCCGTCGACCCCGCCCAGCTGGAGCGGATGCGCCACGAGGCCCTGACCGCTCCGGCCCCCTGGAAGGCGGAGTACAGCACCTACCAGTCCGGCGGCTGGTGGACGACCTCGCTGATGAACGGCTCCGGCGACGCCGCCGACGTGACGATCGACGACTGCGCCGCAAGGCCGACCGGCCTGCTGGCCCGGATGCCGGCCACCTCCGCGCTCCTGGCCGACCTGGGTCTGAACTACATGTGGGTGCGGCTCGCGCGGCTGGAGGCCAACGCCTTCCTCTGGGAACACCGCGACTACGACGAGCTCGACCAAGTCGAGCGGCACCGGCTGCACATTCCGCTGCACACCAACACGTCGGCGTTCCTGGTCACCGGCGGCACCAAGGTGCACATGACCGGCGGACGGATCTGGCGGCTGACGCCGACCTACGCCCACGGGGTGTGCAACCTGCTCGGCCCTGACCGTATCCACTTGATCGCCGACGTGTACGCCGACGACACCTACCGGCGCCTGGCCCGGCGCCCTTCTCTTCACCCCGCCAACGCCGAGCCACTCCCCGCCGCGAAGGAGACGCTCCTCGCCGAGCGGCTGCAGGCCGCCCGGAGCATGGCCGAGCTCGGCTACCCCGAGGCCGCCGAGCGGATGTTGCTTCGGCTCTTCTACGCCTACGCCCTCCCCGAGGGCACGGTCTACGACCTGATCGCCGAGCTGCACACCTCGCTCGGCGACATGGAGGCCACTACACGCTGGACGGCGGCCAAGCGACGCCTCCTCGCCATCACGGCCTGACCGGCCACCCGACAAACCCAGTCCCGCCGGAATCCGAACGGAGGACGCGCATGCCCACCCTGCAACTGGCCGAACTCACCCACGCCAACCGCCCGGCCCAGCTCCCGCTCCTGTCGAAGCTCGCCGACACGCTGGCCACCTCCCCGGCCGTCACCCACCTGATGGTCCGCGGCTCGCTCGCCCACGGCACCGCCGACCGCCTCTCCGACGTCGACTTCGTCGTCGGCGTCCACGACGCCCAACTGCCGGCCTTCGTAGAGGCGCTGAACGACCTCATGTCGATCGAGGCCGGCGCCCTGCTGCCTGGCTGGCGCGACACGATCGTCGCTGACCTCGGCGGAGTCGGGACGGTCTTCCTCATCCCGGACGAGGGCAGGCTGCACCAGATCGACCTCTACCTCGCGCCCGCCTCCCGCGTTCCGCACCTGCAGGCGACGGTGGCCACCGCCACGCTCCTCAACCGCCAGCCCGCACCCGCTACGCCGGAGGAGGTCGCGGTGGCCGAGCGCTTCGCCGCCGACTTCCTCGACCAGCCGCGGTCGTGCACCGAGCTGCTGATCGAGCACCTGGTGCTGGCCGTCCTGCTGCACAAGCGCATCAAGCGCGGTCAGCGGTTTGTCGCCTACGCGGAGTGGCACCGGCTCCACACCGCGACGAAGGACCTCATCAAGGCTGCCCTGGCCCCAGCCTCCCCGTTCTGGGGCTGGTACCAGCTGCGCGAGGAGATCGCCGTTACCCCGATCGGCCGGGCTTGCCTGGGCGACCTGGACGCGGCGATCAGCGGACCGGCCGTGCCGCTGGCCACCGACGTCGACGCGGCTATCGAGCGGATGCTCGCCCTGGTCGAGCGGGCCTGCCCCGAGGCCCTCGACGGCCTGGGCGACGCCATCGCCGCCTACCGCACCTACCAGGAGCTGGTGTGAACGCACTCCACCTCGCGGGCCCGGCCACCATCCGGGCCCGGGAGGGCCTGACCGCCGTGTTCTTCGGCGGCGTCGTCCCCGCTTCCGTCGAGGAGGAGAAGCTGGCCGAGGAGATCGGCCGGACCCTGGCCCAGGCCGGGTACTCGCTCCAGCACGGCGGCTACAACGGGCTGATGGAGGCCGCCGCGCGCGGAGCAGGCTCCCAGGGAGCCCTGGTCACGGCGGTCACCCTGATCGGCAAGCACGACGAGTGGGGTGCGTTCAACCCGCACGCCACCACCTCGGTCCACCTCCCCGACCTCGGCACACGGCTCAACCACTACCTGGAACACGCCGACCTGGTCGTCGCGATGGGTGGCGGCGTCGGCACCCTGCACGAACTGACCGCCGCGCTGTACTACGCGACCGCCATCCGGCCCGTACCGGTCTGCCTCGCCGGAGCGGCGGCCCTGCGCCTGCTCGACTTCCTGCGCGAGGAGAAGTGGCTGTACGAGACCCCGACCCGGCCCCTCGGCTTCCTCGCCACCACCGAGACCGCCGATGCCTTCCGCACCCACCTCGCCACGCTTGGCACCAACCCGATCGGAGGAGCATGACCACCAGCACAACGCTGGCCGGCCTCACCGCCCGGCTCGCCGAAACCGCTTGCGTCACCGCCCCGTTCAGCCTCGCCAACGGCCACCAGCTGGACGCCTACTTCGACGAGTACCGCTTGGCCTCCGACCCCGCGCTCCTGCGCGACACCGCCGCAGCCATGGCCAGCCTGGTCCCCGACGATGCCCAGCTTCTGGCCGGCATCGAGCTCGGCGGCGTCCCGCTCGTCGTCGCCCTCTCTGCCGCCACCGGTCTGCCTGCCGTCTTCCTGCGGCGCCGCCCGAAAGGCTACGGCTCCCGCCGCCAGATCGAGGGCGCTGCCCTCGACGGTCGCCGAACTGTCCTCGTCGACGACGTCGTCCGCTCCGGTGGCCAACTACTCACCATGGCAGGCACCCTGCGGATCGCCGGGGCGCCCGTCGCCGACGCGCTGTGCGTGCTGGAGCGCTCGCTCGGCGGTCGCGTGCTGCTGGCTGAGCACCGCGTCACCCTGCACTCCCTGCTGACCGAGGCCGACCTTCCGGTACCACTTGCGGGTGATGCTGCGTGAGGCGAGCCGTGCTCTTCGACCTCGACGGCGTCCTCGTCGACAGCCGTTCCGCTCAACTCGGGACCCTGGCAGGCTTCGCGACCTCCGCGCTCGGCCGCCGGATCACCGTCGCCGACCTTCCAGCCGCTGCGGCGACCACACCACGCGAGCAAGTGCTGGCCGGACTCGGGCTGCGTGGAGCGATCAACGAGGACAGCTGGGACGCGGCCACCGCGACCGCCAGCCTGCACACCGAGGTCTTCGCGTTCGTCGTGGACACCCTCACCGCCCTTCGGGCCGCCGGTGTCGGCACCGGCATCGTGACCCTGCGGAGCCGTCGCCGGGTCGGCTGGCTGCTGGCACCGGACATCCTCGAAATGCTCGACACCGTCGTCTGCTTCGAGGATGCGGCTCCCAAGCCCGCGCCCGACGGGCTGTTGCTCGCTCTGGGGCAGCTCGGCGTCGCGCCGAGGGACGCCGTGTTCGTCGGCGACATGGACGTCGACGTCCACGCCGCCCGCGCGGCAGGTGTCACGGCCGTCGGCGCGGGCTGGGGCTTCGCCGGCCCCGCCGCGCTCACCCTGGCCGGCGCCGACCTCGTCCTGCCGCATCCCGCAGAGCTCGCCGACGTACTGCTCCTTCTGGTGGGAGCGGAGCGGTCGCGCCAGGAATCCCAGCGATCTTGACTCCGGACCCGCTACTCTGGGTGGTGCAGCCTGCACAGGACCCCTGGGTCCGCGTCGGCTGCACCATCTGTGAGCAACGGATCTGGAGTCATGGTCTACACCGTGGGGGCGCGAGCTATCTGCGTCGAGCTGGAGAACTGAGAACTTCTCAGTCCCTGTTCTCGGCCCGGCTCGGCGTGTGATCTCCCCCACCCTCCACGACTCTTCCGTGAGGCCATACCGCCATGCGCTCGACGCAGATCCGCTCCACCTTCCTGGACTACTTCGCCTCCCGCGGACACCGTGAGGTTCCGTCCAGCCCGCTGATCCCCGCCGACCCGACCCTGCTGCTGACCAACGCCGGCATGAACCAGTTCAAGCCCTACTTCCTGGGCGAGGTCACCCCGGAGTACCCGCGTGCCACCAGCATCCAGAAGTGCGCCCGCACCTCCGACATCGACAACGTCGGCCGCACCAACCGGCACGCCACGTTCTTCGAGATGCTGGGCAACTTCTCCTTCGGTGACTACTTCAAGGCGGACGCCATCGCCTTCGCCTGGGAACTCCTCACCCAGGGCTATAACTTGGAGAAGGACCGCCTCTGGGTCACCGTCTACGAGGACGACGACGAAGCTGAGCAGCTGTGGCGCAAGATCGGCGTACCCGCTGAGCGAATCCAGCGCCTGGGCATGGAGGACAACTTCTGGTCGATGGGCGTCCCTGGCCCTTGCGGCCCCTCCTCGGAGCTCCACTACGACCGAGGCCCAGCCTTCGGCCCCGAAGGCGGCCCCGCCGTCGACGGCGAGCGCTTCATGGAGATCTGGAACCTCGTCTTCATGCAGTCCCAGCGTGGCGAGGGTGACAAGAAGGGCAACTTCCCGATCCTCGGCGACCTTGCCCAGCAGAGCATCGACACCGGCCTCGGCCTCGACCGCCTCGCCGCGATCCTCCAGGGCGTCGAGAACGTCTGCACCACCGACCTCCTCCTGCCGACCCTCAAGACAGTCCAGGAACTCGCCGGCCGCGACTACCTCGGCAGCGGTGAGGAGAAGGTCTCCTTCCAGGTGGTCACCGAGCACGCCCGTTCCATCGCCTTCCTCATCGCCGACGGCGTCCTGCCCGCCAAGGACGGACGCGGCTACATCCTGCGACGCCTCATGCGCCGCGCGATCCGCCACGCGCGCCTGCTCGGCATCAACCAGGACGTCCTCGCGCCGACCACCACCAGCGTGATTGCCAACCTCAGCGACGTCTGGACCGAACTCTCCGACCAAGCCGCCCTCATCGAGCAGGTCGTCACCGCCGAGGAGGAGTCGTTCACCCGCACCCTCACGCAGGGCACCCGGTTGCTGAACGCCGCGATCACCCGTACCCGTGAGAGCCGCTCCACCGCGCTGCCCGGCGAGACCGCCTTCGAACTGGCCGACACCTTCGGGTTCCCCCTCGAACTGACCGTCGAGGCAGCCCACGACGCCGGGCTGACGGTCGACGAAGACCGCTTCGCCACCCTGCTGGACGAGCAGAAGAAGCGCGCCAAGGCCGGCGGCAAGGCCAAGACCACCGAAGCCCTGCGCAAGCAGGACACCTACCGCGAGCTGTCCGCTCACCTGCCCCGCACCGACTTCCTCGGCTACGACCACCTAACCGCCGAGGTCACCGTCCTGGGCTTGATCTCCGACGGAGCCGTTACCACCACCGCCGCCGAAGGCACCGACGTCGAACTCGTGCTCGACCGTTCCCCGTTCTACGCTGAGGCCGGCGGCCAGATCGGCGACACCGGCACGCTGCGCACCACCGACGGCACCCTCCTGCGGATCACCGACACCCGATACGGTCTGGAAGGCTTCCGCGTCCACAGCGCCCGCGTGATCGAAGGCGAGATCCGCACCGGGGCGAGCGGCGAAGCCACCGTCGACGCCGACCGGCGCAAGGGCCTCATGCGCTCCCACTCGGCCACCCACATCCTGCACGCCGTCGTCCGCGCCACTCTTGGCGACCACGCCCGCCAGCAGGGATCCCTCGTCGAACCCGACCGGCTCCGTTTCGACTTCGCCCACTTCTCCGCCGTCACCCCCGAGCAGCTCGCTGCGATCGAGGCCGCCGTCAACGGCCACGTCCTCGACGACCCGGCCGTCCGGGCCTGGCATGCCGACCGCGTCGAAGCCGAGGCCGCCGGCGCCATCGCCCTGTTCGGCGAGAAGTACGGCTACACCGTGCGCATCGTCGACATCGGCGACTTCTCCCGCGAGCTGTGTGGCGGAACCCACGTCGGTCACGGCTCCCAGGTCGGTGCCTTCCGCCTGCTCAGCGAGTCCTCGGTCGGTTCTAATCTCCGCCGCATCGAAGCCTTCACCGGCCACGGCACTCTCCGCCACCACGACACCGAGCGCCGACTGCTCGAAGAGGTCTCCACACTTCTCGGCACACGCCCGAAGGATGCCCCCGAGGTCCTGCACAAGCGCCTCGACGCCCTGGCCACCATGCAGCGGGAGCTCGCCCGCCTGCGCGAGGCCGACCTACGGAGCCAGTCGGAACAGCTCGCCTCGGACTCCCGCCAGGTACCCGGGGGCCGGATCGTCTCGCAGCGAGTCACGGGGCTGGGGGCGGATGGCCTCCGCGTCCTCGCCGCCGGCACAGCCGACCGCCTCCGCAACGACCGCGCCGTAGTCGTCCTCGGGACCGAACACGACGGCAAGGCCCTGCTCGTCGCCGCCATCACGCCCAGTCTTCTCAGCGACGGAGCCGAGGCCAGCCAGATCCTCGCCGGTGCTGCCCGCGCGGTAGGCGGCGGAACAGGCGGCACGGGCCCAGTCGCCAACGCCGGAGGCCGCCGCGTCGAAGCCCTCGACGAGGCCCTCAGCATCGCGGTCCAGGAGGCGACCCGCGCCCTCAACCAGTAGACGCCTACGCGCATGACCACGCTGCGAGTGGCGGCTTCCACGCGGGGCCGCCACCGCCCGCAGCATGCCTCCCGCCGGCCCCGATCAGCGCTCCGACAGGTTCTTCACCAGGACAACGCTGTCGTAATTGGTGACGTCCCACCGCCACGTGCCCACCGGCACGTATCCACGCCGGCGGTACCAGCCGACCAGCTCTCTCGCCTGGGACGACGTGTCGATCACGACCTGCCCGCAACCCAATGCGGCAATCCGCTCCTCTGCGAGCGTCAGCAGCCGCTGCCCCAGCCCGGTGCCCCGCTGGGACGGCTCAACCGCCAGCTGCCAGAACGACCCCGCGCCCGCCGGAGCCGGGTAGCCCTCCGGGGCCGCGAAAGGAGCCGTCACCGTCACCGTCGCCACCATCGCGTCCCCCTGGAACGCCACCCAGCACTCACCCTTGCCCAGGCGGTAGGCCGTGTCCTGCAGGGACTGGTAGGAGGCAAAGAACACCCGCCCAGCGGCGGCGTGATCGGCGTATGCGAGATGCAGCAAGCGGGTCAGTTGCTCCACCGAGTCCCCCTCAGTGAATCGCCGCACGGTGCCGAGGCCAAAGGGGCGGTCTCGGGCCGCCGGATCAGTTGATCGAAGAGTCACAGCAACAGTGTCGGCCGAACGCTGACCTACGGCCTGCTGGGTGATCGGTGCTTCGGCCAGAACCTCAGTGGTAACCCAGCGTGGACCACTACAGTTGTTTCCATGAGCGACTCCGACGCGCCTGAGGTCGTTGCCCAGCCGCGTACCGCCGCCGGCGTGCTGTTCTTCGACGAAGCTGACCGCGTGCTCCTGGTGAAGCCCACGTACAAGCCGGGATGGGAGATCCCGGGCGGTTACCTCCACCTCGGTGAGACTCCGAGCGAAGGCGCGGCCCGGGAGGTCAAGGAGGAACTCGGTATCACCCCGCCCATCGGCCGACTCCTCGTCGCGGACTGGGCACCCCACCCGACCGAGGGCGACAAGCTGCTCTTCGTCTTCGACGGCGGCATCCTCCCGGCCGACGAGCGAGCTCGGATCAACCTGGACGGAATGGAGATCGGCGAGTACGCCTTCCACACCGCCGACCAGATCGACACGCTCCTCATCCCTCGTCTGGCCCGGCGAGTCCACGCTGCCGTCGCCGCTCGATCTCGCTCGGCGACTGCTTACCTGGAGCACGGGACACCTCACCCCTGACCACTACGGCTGGCCCGCCGCGGCTCGGTACGCGCGGCGCGCATCGACCAGTTGGGCGCCAGGTTCTGATGACAGCAGTGTCGGCGGGGGTCTGGCCCGGAGGCCGACCTACCGGTTTCGGGTAGCCAGGATATGGAGAAGCGCCACCAGGGTGCCGGAGCCCATCAGCTTCCCCTCCGCCATGAGCGCCGGAATGTCGGCCAGCGGCACCCATGAGATGAGTCCAGCCTCCTCGCCGTTCTCGGGCTCGCCCACCAAGGTCGCTCCCTCGCCGACGAAGACCTCGTGGGGGGAGTCCACCATCCCGACCATCGGCTGGAACGTCACCACGTGGTCAAGGCCGTCCGGACGCCAGCCGGTCTCCTCCTCCACCTCACGCAGCGCCGCCTGCCGGCCGTCCTCCCCGGGATCGACGATGCCGCCCGGAAGCTCCCAGCCCCATGAGTTCGGCACGAAGCGGTATCGCCACAGCATCAGTACGCGGTCTTCGGAGTCCAGGACTGCCGCTATGGCCACCCGCTTCAACCTGACCACGTGATGCTCGAACCGTGGAACTCCCGGCGGCTCGACATGCACCAGGGCGAGCTGCACCCAGGGGTTGTCGTACACCACTCGGTCCCCGTGGATCCGCCACGGCTCGAGCTCGCCCGCCTGATTGCTCATCAGCGTTCACATCCCGGTGTGAGAGCAGCGACGGCCCTAGTTGACCACAATGCTCCGCGACCCGAACACGTGACTGCGGGTCTGAACCGGCCAAGTGCAGACCACGCCGCCCGCTACAGTCGCAGTCGCGAGCGACCCTGATGCGCCCGAGGCCGTAGCTGGAGCGACAGGCCCCGCCGGGCAGCAGGTCAGAACGGCTCGAAGCTCGGGTTGACCGGACCGATCTCGCCGCGCTCTGCCAGTTCGTTCAGATCTTCCGGCTCAAGGAACTCCAAGGCGTCCGGGTCAATGCCGTGATGCGGGTCCACGTCGCGCAAGCGCTTGACGAAGGAGAGAACGAAGTCAGTGAACGGCCCGTCGAAGACCACGGGCTCGGTCCCATTGATGTTGGTGACAACCTTCCAGCGGTCCGGCTCGGGGTCGCACGGCCAGAAGAAGTGCTCGTCGCCGGAGTAGTCGTATCCCCAGGAGATGAGGCCACCCGGGTCGGGGTGGAACCGGAACGGATACTCGTCCGAGTCACGTCGCCACGACTGGCCGAACGACTCGTGGATCTTCCGCATCCTCGTCAGCAGCGGACTGGAACCTCGCGGGTGGAAGACGACCAACTCGCCGCAGATGACGCCCGTGCCATAGGCGTTCAAGAAGGCCTTGAAGTCGCTGGGCAGCGCCGAGCCGACGTAGATCTCCACCTCAGCCCAGGCTTCCGGAGACGGTTCACGAGCGGGGGGCTGGCCGAAAAACTCCACAAGATCATCCAATCCCGCCATGCACCCTACCTCGCTTGATCGTCCGTTACCGGCGGCAAACCTATGCCGACGCTGCAGGGGGCATCAAGCGTGGAACGGGTCGGGAGGAGCCGGTCCGGATGGGCCTACTCTGAACGTCGATCGCGCTGAGGCGTTAAGCGCCACCACGGAGTTGACGTCGGTGCCACGAACTACGCTGGCGGCCATGGACTGGCTCGATCGGGTGGCGAAGTTGCGGCAGTGGACGAACAACGAGGTCCGCGCTCCGCACAAGCCGTTGTTGCTGCTGTATGCCCTCGGCAGCTTCCAGCAGGATGCTGATGGTGAACTGCGTTACAGCGCGGTCGAGGAGGAGCTCAAGCGGCTGCTGGTCGAGTACGGGCCCCCGAACCCGACGACTCCCGCGTACCCCTTCCATCATCTGGTCAGTGACGGCGTATGGGAGGTCAGGACCGATCGTGGGCAGGGAAGCCCGGGGAGCGGGGGCCGGGCACTCCGTTCCAGCGGAGCCACCGGCAGGCTCGTGCCGGAGTTGAGGACAGCGCTCGCCAAGGAGCCTTCGCTCCTGGGGCGGCTGGCCAGAGTGCTGCTGGACATCCATTTCCCGCCGTCGCTGCACACCGATCTGTGCGAGGCCGTCGGACTCGACCTGGAGCTGGCCGAGACCGGGCCCGCGGCCGGCCTGCCGGGTGGTGCGGAGACCGCTGCGCGACGGCAGCGGGATCGGCGGATGCGTGAACTCGTACTGACGGCCTATGAGTTCCAGTGCGCCTTCTGCGGCTACGACGGGATGCTCGGCGCGAGCAGCGTCGGGCTGGAGGCCGCGCATGTGCGCTGGTGGTCATACGACGGTCCGGACGAGGTCGACAACGGCCTGTGCCTGTGTTCGTTGCACCACAAGCTCTTCGACAAGGGTGTCCTGGGCCTGGGCGAGGGGCAGCGCGTTCTTGTCTCGCAGCGTTTTGTCGGCCGCAGCGAGGCGAGCAGGCAGCACGTGCTCGCGCTGGCCGGGCGGCCGGTCATCGGTCCGCAGGCGGGCCTTCCACCCGTCGCCGGGCGGCATCGTGAGTGGCATGCCCGACAGGTCTTCCACGGTGTACCCCGTACGCCACTGGAGCAGTCTGCGCCGGCTCGATGACAGCTGGTCGGCCGCGCAGCGTGTGATTGGCGCGGACGGCAACGCGGCCGTAGGGGTGTTGCGTTCCGCAGCCCTTACGCGAGAGCGGGCGTCCCCAGGACGCCGAGAAGGGTCGTTCCCGCCACTGGAGATGCCGCTGCCATCTGCCGGAGAGCTTCGCCTTGAAGGTAGCGGTAGCTCTGTGGCGGGTGGAACGCTCCGGTGGACCGCAGCGCGCTGAGCGGCACCGGCTCTTCGAAGGTAACCGGCTCCTCCAATGTGAGACCGCTGGCCTGGGTGGCGCCGCTCATGTACTCGTCGTACTCGCGCCGGGTAATCCCGGTACGGGAACGGCTGGCGGACCAGACCTCCCGCGGGGTGCCGACCTGGACGGCAGCGACACGGGCCATGCCCACCAGGGCCATGGTGGGCGCGGTGGCGTAGAGCACGACGGGCGTTCCGGGAGGAACGGCGACTCGCTGGCGTCGCACCTCGACCGTCTTGCTGCCCGCGAGGATCGCGGTGGCAAAGCGCGGGTGGACTGAGAGCAGGAGTGCGCGTTCCATCTCGTTCACGTCCGTCGGTGCCCTTCCTGGTAGACCGCCTGGAACAGCCTGTTGTCGATCTTCGTCAGCGACATCAGGGACAACCGTAGCCCCAGGCCGTCCGCCAGCGAGGTCAAGCGCCGCAACGTCACCGGTTTGGGGAAGAGCTCGGTGTCCGAGAAGCGCAAGGCCATAGCCTTGCCTGACGATCTGTCGGTGATTGCTTGGATCTCATCCTGACCATATACGCCCAAGTGTTCGAATCGCGCACGCAGGGCCTCGGCTGTGTCGACAACTACCTCCTCCAGCCGTGAGCAGCCAATCACCAACTGTCCTTCCTGGTGGGACAGCCCCTGGCTGACGTACCAGAGCAGGCGGGCCGGAACGCTCTCCCCTCGGTGCCCTGGCGAGCGGTAGTAGACGTGCTCCCTGCTGATACCAAGTTCGTTGCGCCGTGGCAGCAGCATCGTGGGCACGTTGAAGAGTTCTGTGGACCAGCGAGGGGCGATCGGCACGATCAAGGACGGCAGCTGCGAATCCATGATCTTCGCCGGCCACCAGGACCGTTCAGCCACGCTGGCAACTTCGGCCGACAGCTCAGCGGGGAGGACATCCGCAGCTTTGCCCAGCTCCCGTGCTGCCAAGGCGGCTGCATTGGTGACCGCTGCCGCTGTTCCGCAGATGTCCACCAGCAGCGTTGCCTGGCCGCCGGTGTGCTCGAAGAAGCCGTCGTCGCTAGCTGCTGCCCGCGCGGTGGCTGATACGAAGGGGTCGGTGATGCGCACGACGTGGGCGCCGGATTCGCGAGCGCTCTGCTTTAGGGTGAAGAGCAGCTGCCGCGCCAGGGTCTCCTCCAGCGGATGGGCGGCGGTGCGCAGAACCGGGACGGTCAGCGTGCGGCCGTCGATCGCCCAGGCGTACAGCGCGACCGGGTGCCCGCTGCCGTCGCGAATGAGTTCGCGGCGCCAACTGAGTGAGTCCCGCACCAGGGCCCTCAGGCGCTCGACGAAGGCTGAGCCGCTGTCGCCGCCCGTCTGTTCGAAGAAGGCCGCCAGCTCGGCCTCTGCGCCCGGCACGACCTCGTTGATCCGGAACTCGGTGCCCATCAGGCCGGCTGGCCGATAGACCTGAGCCTGTCGCAGCTCGTCCACGTGCAGTGTCACCACTGACGGTGCCACCACGTGGACCCCGGCGACTGCCCAGGCCACATCCGCCAGCTGCGTGAGCAGCGGATCGCGGGTGGCCAATACCTGCAGTCCGGCGGCCGAGGTCTCGGCGACGTAGCGCAGCCGTGCTTCCAGCCCGGACCGTTCGGTGAGGGCAGGAAAGGCCGCGACTGCGGCGTTCAACAGATCGCGACCGCAGGTGGCGGCGGCCTCGGGATCGGGGGTGATCTCCCGCAGCCCGGTGAGAGCCGAGCGCTGGTGCTGACGCTCGATGGTGTCCTCGATCGCGCGGACCTCGTGATTGATCCGAGGCGTGATCGCCACCTCGACCAGGTCGGCCATCCAGTCGGCCGTGAGCGCCTGCGACTCGGCCGCGTCGGGCGACAGCGCCTTTCCATGCAGATCCGCGAAGACGCCGTGGTCCACCACGACGGTCAGCAGGGCATCGCTGTCCACCTCGGCGAAGAGGCTCGGGTGCCGGAAGTCCAACCACCAGGCATCCAGTATGTCGCCGCGGCGACTGCGACCCTTGACCTCGCCTCGCGGATTGAATCCGAGGCTCTCCCACATCCCAGTGAGCCCGTAGTCGCGCCGACACTTGGCCTTGATCCCGAACCGCTGCCCGTGGCCGGCCCGGATCGCCTCCACCAGGTGACGTGCTATTCCCTTGCCTCGGTGCTCCTGGGCAACGCAGAGATGGGCCAGCCGCACATGCGGGGTCCGCTTCGGGAGCCCGAACAGCGCGTAGCCGACGACGACGTCACCATCGACGGCAACGAGCAGCCCGCCGTCGTCCGCCATCTTCTCGTAGGCCGGTGGAGTCATCAGGCCCAGCGTCTTGGTATAGCGATCACCCAACGCGATCGCCGCAGCGAGCAGTTCGTCTTGAACCCCCGACACAGGCACGACCTTGATCCCCATGGATCATCCCCCTCCCGCCAGCCACCCAGGTGGTATCGGCCCTAGCAATATCGACACGGAGAATCGGTTCCAACCAACGCTGCCTGGTCAGTTGCCAGCAGCCCGGGCTCGCCACCTCAGTGGATCTCAGTGGCCATGGTGCAAGTCGCCAGCTGAGAGGCCATCCAAGGGCTAGCGCTCCGGCCCTCCTGGAGCGCCTTCTCGACGCCTGTGCCACCGCCACCGTTGGCGTCCGCGTGGTCTTCGCCGCCCCCGGCACCCGCCCCATGGGCGGCAGCGCCAGTGACGGAGCTCGGTTGGTGTTCTTCCAGGTAAGGGTTTTGCGTGGGCGGCTGGTGTCGCGGCCGACGATCAGTCGCCCAGAAGATCACCGGCGTGCTCTGCTGCGAGGATCTTCCAGGCGGGAATTCGCACCGTTCGAATGATCGGGTTACAGCTGACGCCCGGTGTGCTGGGGAGCAACCCGGGAAGTAGGGCGGCCTGGGCGTGAAGCAGGCGCAGGTGGCGGGCAGCGTCCTCGTCGACGTCTGGTCCTCGGTCGATGAGGAGAGCGATGTCGCCCTCGTTGGTGGTTACCAGGAAGTCGCAGTGATGGCCGTCCGCACGAACGTCTCGCTGAACGCGTTTGTGACCGGCCTTGATCAGGTGGGCGTGAAGCATGTCGCCGAGTTGGTCCACGCGCGCGGCCAGTTCCGGAAACGCGAAGGGCCCGTCTTCGGCCGACTGTTGGGCGAGTGTGGCGGGAAGTCCGGGTTGCCCGGACCAGAACGCATGGTCGCCGACGGTAATGAGCTGGGCCTTGGCACGAGTGATCGCGACGTTCCACAACTGTGCTTCTCGGCTGAGCCAGTTGACGGTACGCCGTGGCATGGTGGCATTGGCAGCCAGGCTCAGGACGATGACGTCGCATTCACCGCCTTGGAACCGGTGAACCGTGCCGATCGCGACGCGGGTGCCGTCCAACTGGGCTTGGAGTCGCTTGCGCTGCTCCCGGAAGGGCGTGATGACACCGATTGTCGCGTGCGGGGGGAGGGCGGCTGTCAGGTCGTTGACGACCTCCTGGACCTGTCGGACTTCCGAGCTGTTGTACCAGGACCCCTGGGGACCGGGCAGGGGCTGGCTGTTGGACACGTCAATCCAGCGCAGCGGCGTCGCGGATTGGCCTGCACCCGGCCGTTTCAGCTTGCGGACATCGGTGAGGACGCGGAGCCTGCCCGCGTAGCAAGCACGGTTGGGAATCTCGGCAATATCGGGGTGGCAGCGGTAGTGCTCATCGAGGAAGATCGGCTCGCCAAACGCGTGGGCAGCAGCGTCAAAGGCCGACGCCGTCGTGTAGCCGAGGCGGCGTTCTTCCAGCCAGGATGCACTGAGCTGGGCATGGCGCCGGGCGTCGCGTTCAGTGCCGACCGTGAGACTACTGATGTGCCCCAGCTGAGCGGGGTCGCCGATGATGAGAGCTCGCTTGGCGCGGAACAGGAGCGGCATCACCGCAGGGATGGAACACTGGCTGGCCTCGTCGATGATGACAAGATCGAAGTGGCCTGGCGCCAGGTCGAGTTGTTGGACGGAGTGGGTCGTCACGGCCCAACTACCGAGGACGCTCATCAGGTCGCGTTGGGTGCGGCGCAGGTCGCGGCCGCGTTGGAGGGCGCTGAGCCTGGCCTGGATGAGCGTGCGGGCGGCCCGGACCCGCCCGTTGGTGGTGGAGCGGATCAGCCTTCCTGATGCCCGGCTGGCCTGTTCACCGGCGCGGGTGAGAGCGGCCATGGCCTGAGCGGCCGCGTCCGACGGCAGGAGGAGCAGGTCCTGGCGCAGCTTCCACTCGGCCTGGGCAGCATCGGCAAGCGCCGCGAGGGTGGCGGACACGGTGGCAGGGTCGGTCGCGCGGACCGTGAGGGCGGGGGCCGTGGTGCCGGCTGCATCGAGGGCCTTGAGCAGGACGGTGCTGGTTCGGCGTCTGCGCCATGGGCCCAGCACACGGGCGTCGGCGGCTTTGCGCGCCCGATGCCCCCAGCGGCGAAGCTGGTCGTCCTGTCCCGCCCAGACACTGGAGAGCGTGGTGTGCTCGGCGCCGACGTCGGTCAGCCTTCGGTTGCGCTCGGTCGCCGTGGCCACCAGCACGGCTTCGTGTTCCGTGACGCTTGCGAGGCGGGTGCGGGCGGCGGTCAGGGCGTCCCGAGCAATGCGCAGCTCGCCGCCGGCCGTGCCTGGCGAGCACTCCGGAGGTTCGCCGTTCTGAAGGAGGCGGGCCAGGTTTTCCGCTTCGCGGACGCGCACATCTGGGTTTCCGGTCCGCAGAAGCAGCCCCGGAGCGATCGCGGAGCAACGGCCTTCGACTTCGTCGACGGCTTTATTGTTGGTGGAGGCCACGGCGGTCTTCCAGCCGAGGTGAGCCGCGGTCTCCACAAGAGCGGTGACCAGCTGGCTCTTGCCCGTCCCGGCTGGTCCGGTTGCGACGGTCAGTCCGTTTCCGAGGACCGCACGGATGATCTCTTCCTGACGCTCGTTGAGGGGCTGGACGGAGACGATCGGGCTGCCGCTGAGATCCTCCACGGCTTTCCGGCGGCGACGGTTGTCGCGGTGGCGGTCGGAGATGAGGTCGGCCAGGGCGGTGTTCTCGATCTCGCTTGACCGGTCCGCGAGTTCGCGCAGGTTGGCGACAAGGCCGACGGTCGCGCGGTCGGCTCCTGAGGACGTCAGCAGTAGCGCGCAGTTATGGGCACCGGGGCGTACTTCGGCAGTGACGCTGTCGCTTTGGAGGAGGAGGGGGTCCAACGGCTGTATCTCGTCGATGCCGAGGATCTTCAGGAGCTGGCGGATGCTCTGGAGCATCTGGGCGGTGTTGCCGTGCTGCCAGTCAGGCTGCCACGAACTGGTGAGTTCGGTGATCTCGTGCGTCTCCAGGAACTCCTCGAGGACGCCGGGGTGCGGGATGGGCACACCAGCCGACTGCAGAATCCGCGAGCCGTAGTCGTCGGTGCTGAGTTCGAGCTGCTGGAGGAGCAGGGGCGCGAGTCGAGTGCCATCTGCGGTGCCCTTCCTGCGAGCTCCGCCAGCGGCTGGCAATGTGACGACGGGGTAGCCGTACCAAATTTCGGGGTCGCTGTCAGCGCTGCCGAGCGTGGTGCCGGGAAGCCGGCTGGGAGCCGGCATGGTCTGCCCAGCGCCTGACTGTAGGAGTTCTCGACCGCGGCCGAGGATCTCGTACTTGTCCTTCTGGCCACGGGACGGCAGCCAGTCGGCGGCCGCTTCCTTGGACATGCACGAGAGGTAGAAATCGGTAAGCTGCGGCCACCGGGCGCTGCCCCTGGACTCGTCGGCCGCCCTGTGTAGAGCTTTGTCGGGGATCGACGGCGTGGCGTCCCCGGGCTGCGGTCCGTGCCCGGGGAGGGAGACGGGCGAAGCGACGCTGCGTGCCAGACGCAGGGTGCCGGTGGCTGCGAGCATGGAGCGAGTGGGCTGCTGGCCACCGGGAGCGCGCAGTTGCTGGGAGACGTAGGTGAATAGGTCGTCGGTGGTGACCCAGTTCTTGTCGGTCATCCGCCCTGAGCGCAAGCCTTCGACGATCTCGCCCGTGAAACGGGAGGTGCCCAGCGTTGATCCCTCTGGGGCCTTCGCCGAAGCGCTCTGGCGTGCCCGGGAGGCAGTGATGACGTAGACACCGGAGGGCCTGAGCAGCACACCTTCGTCGGGAGCCTTGAGCGGGCCGGCGGTGGTGCCCTTGGCGGACCAGGACTGGACGGCGGCGCCGCTGTCACAGCAGTCCAGCAGGACGACGCGGGCCGTGGCGCGGCACTCCTGAAGCTGCTGGTGGAGGAACTCGGCGGCGACGGCGGTGTGGGACAGGTCGTCGGGATCGCTGTCCTGGGTGATGAAGTACAACTGACCATCGGCGGCGGAGTACTGACCGTGACCGCTGAAGTACAGCAGGGCGGTGTCGGTGCTGGTCCGTTCGGACAGGAAATCCTCGACGACACGCATCATCTGTGCGGCGGTCGGCTCGGCCGCAACTGTGCACGGGTTGAACATGCCGATGTCGGTCCGCTCGAGGACGGCCTGCATGTAATGAAGGTCGGCTTGCACGGCCGGAAGGTCCTGATAGTGGGGCGCGTCGTAGGCGCTGACGCCGATGAGAAGAGCGTGGCGATCGTTGTCCTGCATCTCTTAGCTGCCCTCGACCTCGCGCGGCGCGTCAGAGGCACAGAACGCCTTCACCACGTCGGCGTCTTCGCGCTGGGTACGCCCGTCGATTTCGAGGATGCTGCCATCGGCACGCTCGATCCGGAGACGGCGTGCAGGTACCCGGGATAGCCACAGTTGGATGGCGGCGATGCCGAGGCCGCTTCCCTCGAAGATCAGAGAGAGGATCTCGGAGGTGCTCGGGCCCTTGGAATCGGAGTCAGGCGTGCCGATGCGGGTCTGCCGTGTTTCGGTGGGCACACCGTCGTGAGTCAAAGCCTCTTGAAGAGACCGAAGGTCGCGCGCCTCCCGCAGCGGATCGTCGTCCAGGACGGTGACGGTCAGACGTGTGGCACCGAGCGGGCTGGCCATGACTCCCCCTTGAGACTGGCTCGTGGCTACTGATTCAGGGCTGCCTGATGACAGTGCGTTTTGATGCGTACCCTACCGGTGTGCAGTCCATCTGCTGGGTCCGATTCGGTAATCTGTGGAATTCTTGGCCAGTGACTGGCGCATGTCTGTGGGCTCATTGCCGCTACGAGCTTGTGCGGTGTTCCGGCACGTGGCCCGCAGTTGCGGGCGTCCTTGGCCTGACCAGCAGATCTGACGCCGTGGTAGGTATGGGGTGACCGGACTCACCGACCCTTGGCTTGATAGGTCTTCCTCCACCGAGCGCGATGACTCAGATCTCCTTGGCCGGCTCCGCTGACCTGGGTTAGCGCCTCCAGGGTGGTGCCGTTGTTCCAGACGCCGAAGTGGTCGCGATGGATGGCGATGATCCCGTTCTCCTGGGCGAAGGTCTCGGCGGGGCGCGTGAAGCGAGTGGTGGCGACGAAGATGGCGATGTCGGCCTTGAAGTGCTGCTTGGCACCCAGGAGGTCGCGCACCTCACGGCTCGCAATGGAGGCGGTGGGTGTGTAGCGCTTGCACTGGATCACCATCTTGCGGCCATCCGGCAGGCGGCCGAGCACGTCAGCTCCGTTGTCGCCGGCCCCTCCTACTCGCTGGACCTCGGAGCAGCCGTCTCGGCGGCAGAGGTCGGCGACCAGCTCCTCGAACTCGGTGCCGGTCATCTTGTCCACGTCGGCGAGCGTCCGGTGGCCGGCCCGCACCAGCTCCTCGGCCCGCCACTTCCGATCGCCGCTGCGAAGGAGGCGGTCAGTGCGCCATAGCCGCCACCCCAGTGCGCCAACACCACTGATCCCGGCTGCGCCGAGGAGGTACGGCCAGATCAGCGACCAGAAGGCCGTGAGGAGAAGCAGTAGCACAACGGTGCCAACGGCGGCTGCCTTCCACTGGTTGTTCGGGCGCTTCCGCGCGGATGAGCGACGTCCGCCTCGCTTGGCCATGCGGTCCCCCTCCCAAGATCCCGGTCAGCAGTGTTAGGCACGGAGCGGGCTCGTGGGAAGACCGCCTCGCAACTCGTCGCCCCAGGAGGCGGTTCTGTGGGCTTCCTACGACTGGTCGTGATCGTCGATGGCAAACTGGCTGTCAGGTCTGTGAACTGGGCGCTCGGCGTGAGAGGCTGAGGGGCGGCGGCACGTCGTCCATGAGCCCGCGAGCGAGCGCTGATCGGGGGACCTGATCAGGCCGTGCCAGATCCGTGCCAGAACGGGCGGCGAACGATGGTCCGCAGTGGTCAGAACTGATCGCCTCATGTGCCCACCTGGCCAGGTATCGCCGCAGGTCAGGGCCTCTTTCGGGGCCGAAGGCCCAAGGATTCCCAAGCTTATAGCGCGAGTTCGATTCTCGTCGCCCGCTCTTCATGGCGAAACCGCAGGTCTTCGGATCTGCGGTTTCGCTGTTTTTCGGGGCGGATTCGGGGCGGGGCCAGGGCTGCCGGCTTGATCGGGTTCCGCGTAGCATGCGCCGGGTGGCGGGGGTGGATGTGGGGGCGCGGGCGGGGTGGCCGGCGCGGGGGCTGGTGGGGGCGGCGGCTGCCGCGGTGGCTTCGGTGCACCTGTTGAAGGGGCTCGCGCGGGTTCCGGGGGAGCCGGGGGCCGGGGTGGCCGTGGTCGTGGCGTGCGTCGTGCTGGTGGTGGTGCAGCTGCGGCACAGTTCGTCGGCGGTGCGGCGGGTGCTGGGGGTGGTGCCGCCGGGGGTCGGGACGGCGGTGGAGCTGGCCGTCGGGTACGTCGCGGTGCTGGGGTTCGGGGTGTCGGTCGGGTTGCTCTGTCTCCCGGCCGCCTCGTTGCTGCTGGAACGGCGCCGGGTGCTGGTGCCGCTGTTCGGCGCCGCCGCGGCCCTGATCGAGCTGGTGCGGTCGGGCAGTGTGCGGGACGCCGTCGACATGACGCTCATCGTGGCGATCGGCGGCGTGATGCTGTACGCCGTCACCACGCTCGCGCTGTTCGCGGCGCGGGTGCACGCGGCCCGGCTCGCGCTGGCGGCGGCCGCGGTGACCGGCGAGCGGCTGCGGATCGCGACCGGGCTGCGGAGCGGGCTCGCCGAGGGGTTGGAGGAGGTCCGCGATCTGGCGCTCCGGGACGATCCGGGCGTCCTGGCGGACCTCATCGGCGCGGCGCGGCGGACCCTGGCGGCGACCCGGGCCACGGCGGCGGAGCTGCGCAGCCTGTCGCTGGCCCCCGAGGCGGCGAGCGCCAGGGCGCTGCTGGCGTCCGCGGGCATCACCGCGGACCTGCGGGTCGGGCACTCGGAGCCGCTCGGGCCGGCCGGGACGGTGCTGGCGGCGGTGCTGCGTGAGGCGGTCACGGCGGTGGTGCGGGTCGGTGACGCGCGGCGGTGCGAGATCGTCACCGGGGAGCGGGCCGGGCAGGTGGTGCTGCGGGTGGTCAGTGACGGCGTGCCGACGGCCGCGCTCGGCGCCGATCTGCTCGACGGCCTCGCCGACCGGGTCCGTGAGGTCGGCGGTGGGCTGACGGCCGGTCTGGAACCGGACGGGCGCTTCGCCGTCGAGGCGGCGGTCGCGGCCACGCCCGCGCCGGCGGACGCGGCCGACCCGCCCGAGCTGCGGACCGTGCTCGGCCTGTACCTCCTCGTCCTGGGCACCTTCTTCGTCAAGGCCGTGCTGCTCGTCCCGGTGCCGCTGCTCGCGCTCGGGGCACCCTGTCTGCTGGTCTTCTGCCTGCTCCAGATCCGCTTCGCGACGCAGGACTCGCCGCGCCACGCCCGGCTGGTGCTGCTCGCCTCGGCGGTGATCGCCCTCGTTCCGCTGCCCTGGTCCGGGCGGAACTGGATCGGCGCGGTCGGCATCCTCGCGGGTGCGCTGCTGTTCGCCCTGCCGCTCCGGGCCGGCGCGGCTCTCGCCGTCGCGGCGGCGGTGGCCGGCGGTGTGCTCACCGGCGGCGGGCCGGTGCCCGTGCTGCTCGCCGTCGTCGACGCCCTGATCACCTGCGTCGTGGTCTACGGCGTCCTGCGGCTGGCCCGGCTGGTGCGGGAGCTCCAGCGGGCGGGGGCGGGGCTGGCCCGTGCCGCGGTGGTGACCGAGCGCCTGCGCGCCGCCCGCGACCTGCACGACCTGCTCGGCCACGGACTGACCGCGATCCTGCTCAAGGCCGAGCTGGCCCGGCGGCTGGCGGCCACGGACGCCGACCGCGGCCGGGCCGAGCTGCGGGACATCGTGCGGCTGGCCGAACGCGGCGAGACCGAACTGCGGACGGTGGTGAGCGACAGCCCCCGGTTGTCCTTCGAGGCCGAACTCGCCTCGGCCGCCGGGGTGCTGGAGGCGGCGGCGATCACGGTGGAGGTCGACGACGTCCCGGTGCCGCCGGCGGCCGGCGCCGTGCTGAGCGTGGTCCTCCGGGAGGCGGTCACCAACATCCTGCGGCACAGCGCCGCCCGCCACGCGCGCATCGCCACCTCGGTGGCCGGGGACGCGGTGCGGCTGGAGGTGGAGAACGACGGGGCGCCGGACGGCGTCAGCGCGCCCGGCTCCGGGATCGGCGGGCTGACCGTCCGCCTCGCCGCGATCGGCGGCACCCTGGCGGCCGGTCCGGACGACGGCTGGTACCTGCTGCGCGCCGAGGTGCCCGCGGGCTGAGGCCGGTGCTGCGTGGGGCGTTCACCGCGGGCTGACGCCCGGAGCGCCGGGGGAACGGGCGGGCGCGGCGGCTACAGCCAGCCCGCCTCACGCGCGATGCGTACCGCGTCGGTCCGGTTGCGGGCGTTGAGCTTGCCGACGACCGCGGTCAGCACATTGCGGACCGTCCCCGTCGACAGGTGCAGCCGCGCCGCGATCTCCGGCGGCTCGGCGCCCTCGGCCAGCTCCCGCAGCACGTCGTTCTCCCGCGGTGTCAGCGGGTTGTCCGCGAGGTCCCAGGCCGCGACGGCGAGCCCCCGGTCGAGCACCCGGCCGCCGCCGGCCACCTGCCGGATCGCCGCCACCAGTTCCTCCGGCGGGGCGGTCTTCAGCAGGAAGCCGTCGACCTTGGCGTCCAGGGCGCGGCGGAGCAGTCCGGGGCGGCCGTTCGAAGTGAGCATCAGGGTCCGGCAGTTCGGCACCTTCTCCTTCAGCGCCGCGGCTGCCTGGAGACCGTCGGTGCGCCCGGGCATCTCGATGTCGAGCACCGCGACGTCGGGCAGGGCGACGAGGGCGCGCGGCACCACGTCGTCGGCCGAGCCGGCCTGGGCGACGACCTCCAGGTCGGGCTCCAGCTCCAGCAGTGCCACCAGCGCGCCGCGCACCACGTGCTGGTCCTCCGCCAGCAGGAGTCTGATCATGCGACGACCCTACCCGTGACGATGTCACGGGTCGCTCGTGATCCGGTCCCTGGGCCGGGAGTTCGCGGCTCGGCAGGCTGGAGGCATGAGCGAAGCGATCACGTTGGAAGCTGTGAGCAAGGTGTACGGCAAGGGGCGGGGGGCGGTCGCCGCGCTGCGCGAGGTGACGGTGCGGCTGCCCAAGGGCGGCTTCACCGCGGTGATGGGGCCCTCCGGTTCGGGCAAGAGCACCTTCCTGCACTGCGCGGCCGGGCTGGACCGGCCGAGCTCCGGGACGGTCCGGCTGGGGGACACCGACCTGTCGCGGCTCAGCGAGACCAAGCTGACCGAACTGCGCCGGGAGCGCGCGGGGTTCGTGTTCCAGTCGTTCAACCTCGTCCCGTCGCTGACCGTCGAGCAGAACATCACGCTGCCGCTGCGCCTGGCGGGCCGCCGGGCCGACGCGGCCCGGCTGGCCGCGCTGGTCGGGCGGGTGGGGCTGCGGGAGCGGACCGGACACCGCCCGGGTCAGCTCTCCGGTGGCCAGCAGCAGCGCGTCGCCATCGCCCGGGCGCTGATCTCGGACCCCGAGGTGCTCTTCGCCGACGAGCCCACCGGCGCCCTGGACACCATGACCGCCCGCGAAGTCCTGACCCTGCTCCGGCAGACCGTCGAGGAGCTCGGCCAGACCATCGTCATGGTCACCCACGACCCGGTCGCCGCCTCCTACGCCGACGAGGTGCTCTTCCTGGCCGACGGCCGGGTCGCCGACACGATGTCCGCGCCGACCGCCGCCAAGGTCGCCGACCGCATGATCCGCCTGGGAGCGTGGAACCGATGATGTTCAGCTTCGCCGTAGCCACCCTCCGGCACCGCAAGGCCGGATTCGCCGGGGCCTTCGTCGCCCTGTTCTGCGCCGCCGCGCTGGTCTGCGGCTGCGGGACGCTGCTGGCCACCGGGCTGCTCGGAGGCGTCCGGCCGGAGCGCTACGCGGCCGCGCCGATCGTGGTCGCCGGGGACCAGGACGTCCACCAGGTCCAGAACAAGGGCAAGGGGAAGGTCAAGGAGAAGGCCAAGCCGATCGCCGGCCGGGCCTGGGTGCCCGCCGCGCTCGCCGACCGGATCGCGGCGCTGCCCTCGGTGCGGTCCGTCAGCACCGAGGTGACGTTCCCGGTGCTGCTGCCCGGCGGCCCCACGGCGAACTCCTGGGGCCACGGCTGGGAGTCCGCGCCGCTGGCCGGCCTGACCCTGGCCTCGGGTACCGCGCCGTCCGCCGCCGACGAGGTCGTGCTGGACGCGGGCACGGCCGCCCGGACCCACCTCGCCGTCGGCTCCACCGTGCGGGCCCGCACCGCCGGGGGGACGCTGACCGTGCGGGTCGTCGGCGTCACCGCCCAGGTCTTCGACGCCCAGGCCGGGGTGTTCTTCGCCCCCGAGCGGGCCCGGCAGCTGGCCGGCCACGACGGGCTGTTCAGTGCGATCGGCGTGTTCCCGGCGGCGCCCTCGGCCGCCGCCGACGTCGCGGCCCTGCTCCGGAGCACCCCGGCCGGCACCGCCGCCGCCACCGGTACGCAGGCCGCCCCGGTCGCCCTCGCCCGGACCGGCGACGACCGCGGACCGGTGGAGTTCCCCGACGCCGCCAACGCCCAGGTACGACTGGTCAGCATGGGCGGTGTGCTGGGCGGCACGTCCCTGCTGGTCGCCCTGCTGGTCGTGGTCGGCACCTTCGGCCTCTCGATCCAGCAGCGTCAGCGCGAGATCGCGGTGCTGCGCGCCGTCGCCGCGACCGGTCGACAGGTCCGCAAGATGATCGGCGGCGAGGCGCTCGCGGTGGGGCTGGCCGCCGGGGTGCTGGGCGCCGCCGCCGGCCTGCCGTTGGGCAGTTGGCTCCGGGACCGGTTCGTCGCCCTGGACGTGATCCCCGCGAACCTCCCCGTGGTGCTCTCCCCGTTCCCCGCGATCGCCGCCGCCGGCGCCACCCTGCTGGCCGGCTGGGGCGCCGCCCGGATCTCGGCCCGCCGGGCCACCGCGATCAAGCCGGTGGAGGCCCTCGGCGAGGCCGAGATCAAGCCGCCCCGGCCGGGCTGGGCGCGGATCGTCCTCGGCGTCGTCGCGGCCGCGGGCTCCGTCGTCCTCACCGCCGTGCTCACCGTGCTGCACTCGGACCAGGCCTCCACCCCGGCCTGCTTCGTCGCCGTCCTGCTCTGGTGCACGGCGCTGTCCCTGCTCGGCCCGCTGGTGGCCCGGGCCGGGGTCGCGGTGCTGGGCCTGCCGCTGCGGGCGTCCCGGGTCGGCGGCTACCTCGCCGCCCACAACCTGCGGGCCGCCGCGCACCGGCTGGCCTCGGTGGTCACGCCGCTGACCCTGCTGGTCGCGATGGCCTGCACCATCCTGTTCACCCAGACCACCGTGGACGGCGCTGCGGGTGCGCAGCGCGACCGCGGCAGCGTCGCCGACTTCGTGGTCGGGCCGCGCGTCCCCGCCTCCGCCGCCGCCTCGGTCGCCGCCGTCCCCGGCGTGCGGACGGTGACCCGGGTGCTGCACACCCAGGTCCGCGACGGCCTGACCAGGCGCAGCGTGCAGGCGGTCACGCCCGAGCGGCTGACCGACACCCTGGACCTCGCGGTGACCGCGGGCGATCTCGGCGCGCTGGCGGACGGCACGGCGGCGGCCGCGGACGGGCTGGGCTACCGGCTCGGCCAGCGGGTCCGGCTCACCCTCGCCGACGGCACCCCGGCCGAGGTCACCGTCGTCGCCCTGTACGCCCGGGGCCTGGGCTTCGGTGACCTGACGCTGGCGCACGGCCCGGTCGCCGCGCACGTCGACGTCCCGCTCGACGACAACCTGCTCGTCCGGGGCGAGGGGGTCTCCCGGGAGGCGCTGGCCTCGGCGCTGCGGGCCGAGCCCGGCATCGGCGTCCTGGACCGCGCCGCCGCGCAGTCCGCGGGCAACCGGGTGAGCGCCCAGATCGGCTACGTCACGCTCGGCCTGATCATCGCCTTCGTGGCGATCGCCGTGCTCAACACCCTCGCGATGAGCATCACCGACCGCCGCCAGGAGTTCACCGCGCTGCGGCTGATCGGGACCACCCGCCGCCAGGTCCGCCGGATGCTCGGCTGGGAGACCGCGGCCTCCGTCGTGATCGCCACCGTGCTCGGACTCGGGATCGCCTTCGCGGTGCTCACCACCTACGCCCAGGGCATCACCCGGGGGACGGCCGGGGTCGCCGTGCCGGTGGGGCAGCTCGTGATCGTCGTCGCCGGCGCGGCCACGCTCGCCGCGGTGGGCACCTGGCTCCCGGCCCGGGTCGCGCTGCGGGCCGGGGAACGGGCGGCCTGAGCGGGCGGCTCCGAGTGGTCGGCCCGAGCGGACGCCCGGTACGGCGGGACCTCCGGGGACGCCCGAGGACGCCGCAGCCGCAGGTCACCCGACCTGCGGC